>DATLST010000331.1:0-11006 GCA_035534055.1 Candidatus Acidiferrales bacterium
TGTGGTTTCCTACGTCAAGAATTATCTGGCGGTAGGTTTCAAGCTGGACTACGTGAACGCCGACGGCGACATTTCCAACTACTACCCGGATTTTCTGGTCAAGCTATCCGACCGGCGGATTTTTGTCGTCGAAACCAAAGGGCAGGAAGACCTCGACGTGCCGCGCAAGATGGAACGGCTGCGTCAATGGTGCGCTGACATCAATCGCGTACAAACGAATATCGAATACGACTTTGTTTACGTTGACCAGAAGAGCTTTGAAACATACAAACCGACTTCATTCGTGCATTTGATTGACGGTTTCAAGGAATATCAGTGACAAGACACCACGTTAGGTGACCCACCCTGTTCTCCAACGCCGGCTCCATTCCTTGACCTTCCCCGCCACCCTTCCTTATTAAAGCCGGAAAGGGGAGAACCGCCCCGTTCCGGCCTTCGACCAACAACACTCAAGCGGGCTTGCACTTGTTTCACCGATGTGGTGAAATGCGGTGAAGGTCTAAGAGAGGCGCGTCGCGATGAAGGCGAAAAGGAGAGATGAGAAGAAGAGGATGAAGGCCAAAAAAACGGCGCAGGTGCGCGCGACGATCAGTTTTCCGCCGGCTGTTTACGAAACTCTCGAAGAACTCGCTAAGCAAAAAAAGGTGTCGCTGGCGTGGGTCGTGCGTGAGGCGTCGGAGAAGTACATCGCTGCACAGAAGCCTGGGTCCGGGAAGCAGTGAGGAGAACTACCCATGGATGAGCAGCAACGACAAAGCTTACGGCTCGGCGAAGGCGTTGACAGAGGCTGGACAACGACAGTGAAAACGAGCGACACGGCAGGTACTTTATCAGCGCGTTTGCAGGCCGCTCTGAAGCTTCCAAACGGCGCGCGGTTCTACCGCTGCGCCCTGCAGGTGAACCCTTTTGCGTACCTGAGCCGCAACAACAAGAAAACCGCGTTCCGGACGGAAGCGGAGTACAACGCTGCAATTATCGCAGCATGCGTCGAAACGGGAACCGAGGTCATCGGGGTGACGGACCATTACCGGGTCCATGAATCTGCGGGCTTGGTTCAAGCCGTGCGGGCGGCCGGGATCTTCGCCTTCAGCGGTTTCGAGGCCGTTGCCAAAGATGGCGTCCATTTCCTATGCCTCTTCGATCCGGACATGGACAGCATGCTCGAACGGTTTATCGGCGATTGCGGTGTCCACGATACCCAGGTGCCATCGCCCACCGGGAGCCTAGATTCCACCGAACTTCTCGGCCGCGCTAAGACGTGGGGGGCAAGGGGAGCAATCTGCCTCGCCGCGCATGTCGCTTCCGATGGTGGGCTTTTGAAAAAGCTCTCCGGCCAGACCCGTGTTAATGCGTGGAAGTCGCCCGATCTCCTGGCCTGCGCTCTTGCCGGGCCGGTATCGGATGCGCCGGATAATATCCGGCCAATCCTTGAGAACAAGGATGCGGAGCATAAGCGCAACCGCCTTGTGGCGGTGATTAACGCCGGTGATGTGAACGGCCCGGAGGACCTGAAAAAGGACGGCGCATCCTGTTTCATCAAGATGTCGAACATCTCCGTCGAGGCCTTGCGGCAGGCCTTCCTCGACCCGGAATCCCGCATACGGCTAAATAGCGATCAGCAGCCAGAACCCCACGCCGAGTTTGTAGCCCTAACTTGGGAGGGCGGATTTCTGGACGGTACGTCCGTTCATTTTAACGGCAATCTCGATGTGCTTGTCGGCGGCCGAGGCACCGGAAAATCCACCATGATTGAGAGCATGCGCTACGTGCTCGGGCTTGATCCGCTCGGTGAGGATGCCCGTAAAGCACGTGAGGGGGTGATCCGTCATGTGCTTCGCGCCGGCACCAAAATCTCCTTGCTGGTGCGTTCGCACAAACCTTCTGCGCGCTCCTACACCATCGAGCGGTCGGTTCCGAATCCGCCGATCGTCAAAGACGAAACCGGGGAGGTGCTGACACTTGCGCCGAAAGACGTGATGCCGGGCGTAGAAGTGTTCGGGCAGCACGAAATATCTGAACTCACCAAAAGCCGGGAAAAGCTCACGTTGCTGCTGGAGCGGTTCGTTGACCACGATCCAACGCTTTCGGGACGAAAGTCCAAGCTGAAGCTCGAACTGGAACGCTCGCGGAGTCGCATCGTCGATGTCCGGCGCGAGATAAAAGCCCTCGACGAACGGCTAGCTGCGCTGCCGGGCCTTGAAGAGACGCAAAAGCGCTTCCAGGAAGCGGGACTCGAGGAGCGGCTGAAAGAGAAGAGCCTCCTTATTCGGGAAGAGAATGTATTTGCGAGTGTCGCTGAGCGGATAGATCCTATCCGCACGCTTCACAATGAGCTGGTATCTGCCCTTCCGCTCGATGCCGCCTTCGTTTCTTCAAAGGCTTTAGAGGGACTTCCTAACGCGGCCATTTTGGCAGAGATCGAAACAATTTTGGCCACGCTGAGCACGAAGCTCAAGGCGGTCGCCGACGAGCTCGCCAAGGCGCTGGCAGAAGCAGACAGCTCGGTTGCGGGCACAAAAACCCGTTGGGAGGAGAAACGGAAGCTCATCGAAGAGACGTATGAGAAGCTCCTGCGAGAACTTCAGAAATCGAAGATCGACGGGGCCGAATTTATCCGTCTGCGTAAACAGATTGAAGGGCTTCGTCCGCTGAGGGAGAGGAAAGACGCCCTCAAACGTGATCTCGCCACTCACGAGGCTCACCGCCGCAAGTTGCTTGCCGAATGGGAGGACACTAAGGCGAGCGAATATAGGGAGATTCAGAACGCGGCGAAGAAGGTTTCTCGCAAGCTCCGGGAACGGGTCCGGGTAGAAGTCACTATGGCCGGCAACCGTGATCCGCTGGAGCAACTGTTACGTGAGGTGGGCGGAAACCTGAGCGCCGCCCTCGAGCGGTTGCGGTCACTCGAACAGGTTTCGCTGCCGGATTTTGCGCAGCGCTGCCGGGAGGGAAAAGAGGCGCTCATGCAGCACTACGGGTTGCCGGCGGGATCGGCCGAGCGAATTGCGCAGGCCGACCTCGATCTGTTTATGAGAATCGAAGAGCTTGACCTCCCGGCAACGACCAAGATCGAGTTGAACACGGCGGCGGATGGCGAGCCTCCGACGTGGCAGACGCTCGAAGCGTTATCCACCGGACAGAAGGCGACGGCTGTGCTGCTGCTGCTATTGCTGGAATCCGAAGCCCCTCTCGTTGTCGATCAGCCGGAAGACGACTTGGATAACCGCTTCATTACGGAGGGCGTGGTGCCGATCATGCGGCAGGAAAAACGGCATCGTCAGTTCGTTTTTTCGACACACAACGCGAATATTCCCGTCCTCGGCGACGCGGAGCTGATCCTGGGATTGGCCGCGTCAGGGGAGGGCAGGGAAGGCCGCGCCAAAATTGCCACCGAGCACATGGGGTCTATCGACTCCAAGCCCGTGCGCGAGCTGGTGGAAGAGATCCTCGAAGGCGGCAAGGATGCTTTCGAGATGCGCCGCTCCAAATATGGGTTCTGAAACATGAGAAAACTCCGGCGTCGAATTCAAGCGCGACGTGCTGGAAAACCATACCCTAGCCAAGGAGCTGGTCGCATTCTCGAATCTGAGCGGCGGCATGGTGCTGCTTGGCGTGGAGGATGACGGAACCATATCCGGTGGTCATCACCCACTCTTCAAGCTCTGGCCGGCATGCTCCTATTTGGCACGACGCCCAACCGCTTTCTTGCGCATGCCGGCATAGATGCGGCGGCGTTCCCAGGAACGGAGAAGGACTACGCCGCGCGGGAACGCGCGGCGCTGCGCGGGCCGATGACACCCTTACTCGATGTCAATAGCGCCGTGGTGGAAAACGGCCTGGTCGAGCAGGCTCTGGAGTTTGTGCGACGGAATACGCCAGTGGCCGCCGTCCTTGAGAACGGCAGGAGAATCGAAAAGCCAACCTATCCGCCAGAGGTCCTCCGCGAGGCCGTGGTCAACGCACTCATCCACCGCGACTACCTTCTCACCAGCACGGATATTGAGCTAGCGGTCTACAGCGATCGCTTGGAAATCATCTCGCCCGGCCGTCTGCCGAACGGCATCACACCGGAGCGGATGCGGACGGGCTGCAGGGCGGCCCGGAACCAGCTCCTGAAGGATGTCATGCGGGACTACCGATATCTGGAGCACATGGGCATGGGCGTCCCACGCAAGATCATCATTGGCATGATGGAGCACAATGGCTCGGTGCCTGATCTCGTTGAAGAACAAGAACGCTTCATCCTCCGGTTGTTTGCGTGAGAGCTCGCGGTCACCGCAAGCAAGCCTCCGAGGCGGAAATATTGGATCGAAGTTTGTAACAAGCACCCGGACGCGCCGGGCCATTCGTCGTGCTAGAATTTCGAGATGGGGCGCCACGGTAGAATGGAGTCGGAAGACGGCCACGAGTATGGTGGGAAAAGTGGCTCGGACGCAACGTTGATGGGCTATCAACCCGGAGAAACGTCTCACCTAGGACCGCGGCGCTCCACCGGTTTCCGTCGCATTCGTTTATCCTCAGTATTCGGTCAAAGGCTCAAGCCAGCGCGAGCAAAACAAAAGACGATTAAACTTACGATAGCTTGGCGGGCCACCGTATTGCGGCAATTTCTCCACGAAGCAGCCCTGTGTTTCGTCGATATCGTCGGAATGGCCAGCGGCTCAATTGCCGGATATGTAAGCCTGTGGTTTTGACGAGTTCGCGCTGCCACTTTTCAAGAAGTTTTAGTGTGCGCCGTTTAGCGTAGAAGCCCATTCAGCGCCGCGAACAACTTCTCGAATCTCTCGAGCGTCGCAGTGATCCCGTCGCCGTCGCTCCTCAAAGTCTCGGGATGCTGTATCAGCCACGAAGCAGGCGCAAAGTGGCTGAATTCTGGAGCCTCCGCAGGGAGGACTGCATTGATCGTCTTTTCGGCCTTTTTGACGAGGCGCTCGCTCACACCGTCCGCCCCAAGCAACCGCTTCCCCGTCATCTTGTTGTTGCCGGTCAACTCATAGGTTCCGTTAAGGATCGCCGCAAAGAGGTCCGGATCGAACATGTCCTCGATATCGGCTTCCTTCCTGCCGCAGAAGTCAGCGACTGTCATGACGTGCCCGGCTTTGAGAAGTTCGCTACGCTTGAGCATCTCGACCTTACTCTTTTGACCCGAGGCCACATCGAGCAGCACGGCCACATGCAGCTTGTTACCGCCAAATAGGCTCATGAAAGCCTGAACCTTGTCGATGCCATTGCAGGGGCACACAGTCCAGCGGCGATCCAACGCAGCCCGTTTGCGTGCGGCCAGCGCTGCCGACATTGCCTGAAAATAAAGTAACTCTGACGGCCCTTCGACAAGAAGCGTATGCTCGCCGACAAACAGGCTCTGCGTGATTTCGTAGCCGAGCGCGCCCTGGAGTGGGAAGAGTGTATCCCGATCTGTGCTCAGCACATCGTCGCCCACCTTCGTTCCGAGAGATTCGTAGTCAAAGGGTCCCCGCATGTGGACGACATCCTCGACGGTTCGCACACTAGCAAGGTCATCCGGGGGAACCATGAACGGTGAATGTGTCGTGTAGATGACCTGGTGCTCGGGCCTTAGCTTCTCCTTGAAATACCGGATCAGGTCGCTTTGCGCCTTCGCATGCAGGCTCAGTCCGGGCTCATCCAGAAGAATGATGACGTTGCCCTGGTGCTTCTTCACCTGCGAAAATAGAACCAGAAACGAGAAGAACCAGACAAAGCCCGCGCTGCGGTCACTGAAGGGAACCGTCATATCGTGAAGCTGGTTATAGATGCGCGCCCGCATGACTGTGCCTGCGTTGAACGGTGGCGGATCGCCCTGCCGTCCTGCATCGATCGTGAAGTTCACCTTAAGGTGTTTGTTTTGTGACCAATATTCGAAAATCTGCCGAGTGATGCGGATAGAAGCGCTTTCAACTCGGGCGCGCAGATCCTCGAAGCGTGTCACTCCCGCCAGATCATCCAAGGTCGTGCCTGCGAATTCGAGGAAATCCTGAAAGACCTGGTCTTCTGCTGAGACCTTCTTTTGCTGAATGTCCTGTCGTAGCTTATCGATCGAAACATCGCCACTCATGCGGTCGTAGTTTGAGAAATAGAGAAACTTCGGCATCCGCTGAGACAGCAGGTCCATTGCCGCTAGTTCCGCGCTGTGATCTCGAAACCGGTCCACTCGGGCCTTCAACGATTGCTGCGGCACCGACAACTCCGCGGCCCGAGCAGTCAAATCGGCATGGATTTTTTGTGTCGATCCGAGCGCGGCGAGCTTCTCGCGCGCGTCCGCATCCACACCGCACTGTTCGAGGAGGAAGCTGACGACCTTCGGCAGATCTAAACCGACGCTCCACGTCGTGGTTTCTTGCTCATATGCCTTCGAGACTTTGATCGTGTCACCTCGGAGACAACCCGGTCCGAGCAGCTCTTCCACGGCAGCTATGTCTTCCGCATGCAGCTTCCAGACTGTCCGGACGACCTCGGCCTCATGGTTTTTATGCCTGTCAGCATATTCGGACAGGTGTTTGCGGGGATAATCCCTCAGCTTGTCGTATTTGACTTTCGTCGCATCGTAAGACCGTAGGCGTTCGAGCGCCTGAAGGATCGTCGTCTTGCCGGATTCGTTCTTGCCGACGAGACATGTCACATCGGCAACCCTGAACTCCTGGCTGTCGTCAACGCACCTGAAGTTAGTAACACGAACCGTCTCTAATCGCACGGCGGATCCACTCCGATAGCCGATTTAGCGGCAGCGAGCCTTGCGCGGCCAGTCCCAATCTACGAGAACGTATAGAAAACAGACCCTAGCACCTAGCATACGGTAGAAGGTCGGCTTCTTGAAGCCCCCTTACATCGCCTTCGAGACCACCCGCTCGACCCCTACGCCGGGGCCTGACCGCACACCGCAGGCGAAAACGCCGATGTCAGCGACGATACCGCGTCGCTGTCCGAAAAGCCACCGATTCCCGGACCAAGACAATCCGTAACTACCTCCGACATCTTGTCAGTCCGCGCAATCTGCCGCAAAATTCAAACCGCCGCCTCTAGACAGCGTGCGATGACAGGCCGGCTCGTATCGAAAGACCCAGCCCGGCATGACCGATATCCTCACGCCTCATGAAATAGTCGCTTCCCTTCGCGACTCCGGCGTCATCGACAAAGGCACAGCGCACCGGCTCGAACAGCGCATCGCTGCTTGGGCGGAAAGCCAGAAAGCTGAAGGCCGAAGTATTGGCATCACCGAAGCTCTACGGCGGGCGCAGGCGACCGTTGCCAGAATCAAGAGCGCTATCCAGCGGGCGGCGGCTGAGAAAGCTCTCCGGGAGCGAGGTGGTCCTGACCCAGGGCCTGATGCAGCCATAGAAGCGTACGCGCGAGGCTATACCGACGGTGCCGCCGCTGAGCGCCGGAAGTCGTGGACCAAACCGAGGGAAAACGATTAAGGTGCTTGGCGAATCGCAACTCGCCGAGACTCCAGCGGACGCCTCGAACCTGCGGAATACTAGCGGCCTTTGGGTCTGGTTGAAGCAGACGATTTTCGACGCCGCGCGGCAGACGATAGCAGCCAAGCTGACTGGCGGCGACTACGCCAAAAGGATCGACTGCGACGAGTCTTAAAGACCGGAAGCTATGCGCGTTTCCTTTTCTTCTCGGCCCAGCGTTTTTTCATCGCCTCCGACAATCGCTTCCTGCCTGCCGGAGTGAGACCTTTGCGCTTCGGGCGACCGGCGCGTTTGCCCGGCGCAGCGCTCGCTGCGTTCGAACCGACCGTGGCGAGCAGGGTAATGGCGCGATCGATGCGATCGCGTTCGCTCTTTAGCTCTGCAAGGATTCTCGCAAGGTCCAATGTGGCTCTCCTCTATGGCGCGCCTTTGCCGGCACCGCCTAGGCTCCGGAATCGCGCTTAACATTTCATCATCGGCGAGGACTTTCAATCCTTCGCTCGTCTTGAGGACCGTCCTGACTTCACGGCACAACAGTGGCACCTTCCTCGCCCACCAGACCCAAACAATCCTTGAGTAGCCCCGACGATGAAAGTTTCAATTCGGCTCGAGCAGCCGCGCGCAGCACTATGAGAGATTTTCCACCGGGGTGCCGGGTTTCACATCGCGGCCCATGATTGCACGCTCTGCATTGTCAAAGGTTGCTACCAACGCCCGTCCCGACGGGGCTTAGGATACTTTTTGAAGTATTCGTATGGCGACATCTCCCAGAAAATCTTCCTTAGACGGCGCAATTCGCGCCGGCTGACGCCCGCGTATCCATCTACGATTCGCACCTGGTCGTGATCGGGTCCAACCCAAAAACCCTTCAGATCGTCGGAGGACCGGAATGGGGCGGTAATTGTGTAAGTGTTTATAACTGCATCTTGTCGGAACTCTTTGACCTGAGGGTCATCGATAGAAAGCTCGCTTCGAGGGGAAATAAAAGCATGACCCCGATAGCCGGCATCATTTATCGCGAAAAGGAAGACTTGGTAGTTGCCGGGATTTCCGAAATAGCGTTCCTCGTAATACTGAAAGCGTCTCGCCCCAAGAGAGCAGAACAGTTTCGACGGCTTCGCGAAGGCGTCAATGTCTGCGAATTTGGTCCTTCCGAGCCGAATGCGAATAATCTCGCCAGTGAGCGAATACGGTCCCATCGTCAAGCTGGGATTAAAATGTCGGGTCCGAGTCGTCACCGAAAATACGATTACGGTGCCCTCCGAATTCGTTATCGCCTGTACGTAAAAGTACTCGTTGACAAAAACATGTTCCCGCCGCCCATCGGCCGTCTTCTCGAAAACATGCGGGCCTAGAATGGCCTGAAAGTAGCTAATACTCACTCCAGCGGCGAGACGGCTGAGATTGCCCAGCAATACTTGCTTGTAGCCTAGCGTCGAACGATAAAACTTGACCAGAAGTGCGACTCCGCTGGAGATGGTGATCAGAGAGGAAAGCAGCACCACGAAGAGGCCAAGCAATATGAAAACCGGCGAAGCCTTCAACTCTTCGAGAAATTGGCCGACATCGAAACTCATGAATCTACCGGTACCGCATCAGGAAGGAGACCTCATTGTCAGAAACCCAAAATAGGTCGCCTCACCTTCGTCAGCGTCGGGAGCTGTCTCAGAGCAGTCCGGCCGCGCGCAACGCCTTGTCAATCGTGTGGTCGGTGTGCTCCCAAAACCGCCTGACCGCCTCGAACAGATGGCGCGACTCCTGTCCTCTTCGGGTTTCATGTCGCTGTTCGCTCGATCGCGCCAACGCAGCCAGGATATTTTGCGATATCGATAATGGGCCGGCGGAACCGCATCTCGGATCACAAAATACTCGCGTTCGCTCGCGCTTGCACGCCCTAAACGCGCAGCGTAGAAGTTCTTCAAAAGAGGGTGTGGAACGTATTGTGTCACGGCGACAACAACTTGATGATTTGAAGGAGCGGCTTCGGCACCTCAACGGCGCCATGAACCAATGATCGCCGTTCCGCCACGACCCGCCGTCAAACCGGCCAGAGTATGGCTGCTCGCCGCCGTCGTCCTGGCTACGATGCTTGTCGCCGTCTCCGCGTCAGCCGCGCAAATCGAGGCCTGCTTCTCGCCGCCGCTTCCCGGCGGCTGCGATCCGGCGGCGGCCGTCGTTCAAGCGATAGGCGGCGCACGCAAGACGGTTCTCGTCCAGATGTACGCGCTGACCTCGCGGCGGATCGTGAGCGCCCTCGTGAACGCAAAGCGCCGCGGCGTCGATGTGCGCGCCATCGTGGACCGCAGACAGCTCGATGAGGACCGCAGCGACACCAACGCGGTCGCCCGCCTTGCCTCGGGCGGCGTCCCTGTCCTCGTGGACACGGTACCCGGACTGATGCATAACAAAATCATGATCGTCGACGGCGCGACCGTCATCACCGGCAGCTTCAATTACACTTGGTCGGCCGAGCACAGGAACGCGGAAAACCTGTTGGTGATCCATGATGCGACGCTTGCCGCTGAATACACCCAAAACTGGAACATCCATGCGGCCAAGTCGCGCCCTCTGGCCGCTTCCATGGAAGGTGCTGCCCCATCCGCTCAAGCCGCTCCGAATGCGGTGGCCGGGCCGATCGTTGGCAACCGCCACAGCATGATCTACGAATGGTCTGGCTGCCCGTATTACGGGAAAATCGCGCCGAGCAATCAGGCTAGCTTCCCTAACGCACAAGCGGCTGAAGCGGCCGGATACCGCCCGGCGAAGAATTGCCCATGAGCGCGCGGGAGCAATCGCTCAAGGAGAGATGCGCGAGGTTCAGAACGGTCATTTCGCGCCTCGACCTGCAAGCTCTCACTAAGCGGCAGCGGCAGGTCGCCGAACTCAGGACCACCGGGCTTAGCCTGCAGGAAATCGGCAGCCGCCTCGGAATCACCGGCGAGCGGGTCCGGCAGATCGAGGCGCGGTTGCGAACGCGGGCGCGACTGAAGCGGGCGGTTTGACCCAACATCGAGTTGAACAAACTCGACAGCTTCGCAGATGTAGGACGTTGCACCGTACTACGCCCGAGGGATAATCACAGACGCGAATGCTGAACTCGATATGGCTCGTCCTCATCGCGCTCGCGCTGATCGTCGGTGGTGCGCTCTATATTCGTTTGCGCTGGCGCCGCTCGCCGCAAGCCTACCGCGCGATGATCGCGGTCGCCGCGTGCTACTTCGTCGCGGGCTCGCTCACGGGCGCGTGGATTCTGCATCTCGCGGTAACGAGCCCGAGCGCTTCACCCGCAGTTGCGAGCTCGACCGCCAGCAGCACGGCAAACCCCGTGGCGTTGGCGCCAGCGCTCAAACCGAGCTACACGGGACCTTCGTTTGCCATACCGCCGCTTCATTACGATCCCGCACGCGCCGTGCTGCCCGATGCCAAACTGACACCGGGCGATACCTTTCCGGGCGTCACGGCTAATGACGTTTGCACTCCGGGATGGTCCGGTCAGCATCGCCACGTGACCGAAACGATGCGCGACCGAGTGTATGCAGAATATGGGCGCGCGCGCGGACCGGGCTGTTGCGA
>DATLST010000332.1:0-14109 GCA_035534055.1 Candidatus Acidiferrales bacterium
TCCACTGCGCTTCGGTCAGCAACTCACCGGACCGCGCCATCGGCCCTCCTTCGGCGCTGCTGACTCTGCTTATCTCTCATTTTCAAAAGCTCAACCAGCATCATTTCAATGGCTTGTCCACGGTTGTGCAACAGCTTCTAGTAACCCATTTGGCTCTGTTGACATCCTCGCTACGACGACGGAAATTCGCATATCTGGCTGTTCGGGATTGTTGTTTTCTATGGAGGCAGGAGATGCGATGGGTGAGGTCGGACTCCTGCCGTTTGCCCGCGTCGCCCTGCAAGTCTGCAAGGCGGTGTTTCCGCGCTACCGCAGTCGTTTCAGCAGGCGCCTGTTCAACCAACCCCAACTGCTTGCGATTCTCTGCCTGATGCGTAACGTGCTCTTCTGCTCGGCCTGATTTTCAATCTCTATCGCCTGAGGCATCCCTATCTTTTTACAAGGATGTTAACCGAGCCAAGTTATTGCACAACGTTTTCTAATCCATCGAAAATAGGATAGAAACCGTCTGCGGGTCACCACTTTCAATCGGTTGATGGCACATCGCTCAGCCGGGGAGCGGCGCGTCCACGCTTCCGTTTCCAGACGTAATCCTTGCGAAGCTTTTCCTGATGCTTCTTCACTTGAACCTCGAGTTCCGCAAATGCCGCCTTCGCGCTCGTGGGAACGTCTCCTCCCATGCCGGTGGCGTGGAATTCCCCTGTCGGGAGCGTGAGATTCAAGGAGAAGCCGAATTCGTTCTTCCTGGGTGTCTTTTCAATCGAGCTGTGGAGATGGACGAGATCGGCGGCGTATCGCTTCAGCAGCCGATTTAATTTTTCGACGTGTCGTACAAACTCTTTTTCCACTGCCTTGCGGCATTCCGCATCGATATTGCTGTATGTAATTTTCATTCGGGCACCTAATTGCGTCTTGATCGATCCACTGAAGGAACATTTGCATAGCGGCAAGCTCAGCATAACGCCGCAGGCACCGCCTTTCAATCCGGCTTTCGCGATGTTCCAGAGAGACACCTCGCTCCAACCGCCTGGTTCCTTGCGGCACGCGCCAATCGACACACGCCCGCGGACGACCGTGACACGAGTCCGAACGGCGATGAGATTTCCGCGCTCTCGTTTTTTTTGCAGGAACTTACTTCTTGAAGAGATCTTCGAAGGCTTTGCGTGCGTCGTTGGGCCGTGCAGCGGTTGTCGAGGGCACCGAACTCGTGGCATAGGTTACCGGTGAGGTATCCTTCTCAACCGTCATACGAAACTCAAAAAACGTGCAATCGT
This sequence comes from Candidatus Acidiferrales bacterium, assembly GCA_035534055.1. Taxonomy (GTDB): domain Bacteria; phylum Acidobacteriota; class Terriglobia; order Acidiferrales; family UBA7541; genus Palsa-295. Next base: position 1,275 of record DATLST010000332.1, read on the forward strand.
TCTTCGCGTCTTTCTTCGGAATTCGCTCGGGGATCGGCTGGGTGCACTCAAACTGCTTGCCCGTATCGAAGTGCACGCACTGCTTGCAGCAGTGCAGGGCGAAATGACAACGCGGGCACTCGCCATTCTGATCGAATCCCGGCGGCAGGACCGCGCCGCAACTCGAACAGCGAGCCCTCATTACCGTTCCGACCATCCGCGGCGTCCGAGGCCCGAGCATATCCTGCTTCGGCCGGGGTTCGGCTGGCCGCTCCGTGCGCTCCCGCTTCTTATCCTCGGAATCGCGGTCGCTATAACCCCTTTGCTTATACTTCCGCTCCATGAAAACCTCCTGGGGGGATTGCCCCTATCATACCGCGAATTACTTTAGATGACCTCGCATTTGCGCCGGGACGGTGAAATGGTAATCGCCACTGACCCGCTTTTCAGGATCTTCACGAACAACAACTGGCCTTTCTTGCGTTACGTCACGTCACGTTCCGGGCGCCTGCCTTCGCATTGCCCAACGCTTGGACAACCCTTCCAATGGCAAATCCGGCTGAAGGATTTTTTGCGGGCGTCCCATTGATTCAAGCAGCACCTCCGCAGCCAAATAGCCGCTGCGCACCGCTCCTTCCATCGTGGCCGGCCAGCCGGTGCTGGTCCAGTCTCCCGCGAGAAAGAGGTTGTCCATTCCGATCTGTTGCCGGGGCCGCCATCGATCCACACCGGGCGCGGGTGAAAATGTCGCGTTGATCTCTTTAATCACCGTAGCTTTTTGCAATATCGCTTCGCGGGTAAGAGGAAGAATCTCCGCCAACTCGCCGCGCGCAAAGTCGATAATTTCCTGGCGCGAACGCGCCACCAAATCGTAGGCAGCGCTAATCACGAGCTGCAAATACTGGGCTTTCGACGCGTTGGAGGTAACTCGCTCATCTTTTAGACGCCCATTCTCATTTCCCGTTTCACTCCCGCGGTAAAGCATGGTCTTGTTAAAGATCCATTGGGTCGTATGGTCCAAAAGGGCCAGGAACGGCTCGTTCATCACGGTCCGATCGAACCAGAGATGAACGCTCGTAATGGGCGATGTCTGAATGTTCCGCAGTCCTTCCAGGCATGCCCCCGGCGCCGCCATTTCCTTCGGGAGCAAATCCAGGGCCACGGTGTGCGGCACGGCCAGGAGACAGGCATCCGCCGTCACTTCCGAACCGTCATCCAGGGCCGCGCTCACAAACCGGTTTCCCTCCACGCGAATCTGGCGGACGCCGCTACGCATTCGCACTTCTCCTCCACGTCGCACCACCGCTTCCCGGCATCCCTCATACAGTTCCGCAAGAGGCACCGACGGAATCCCAACGCGGTATCCCCAGCGATTGGCGAGAAAAGCCTTCCAGAATACGGCGATCGCATAGCGCGCATCCGCGCGGGCCAGTTCCTCATCCAGCGCGCTCACGAGCACAACGCGCCAGAATCGCTCAATGGCGCCGGGAGTTTGCTTCATCCGATGCAGCCAATCGAGCATCGAAGCGCCGTCCATGTTCGGCGGCTCTCCGCCCGCTCGCGCGATCGTGAGCAGCGCGCGAGCGATGCACCGCTTGTCAGCAAACGCCATTGCGCCGAAGAGAATAAACGAAGGCGCCATGTGCAGCGGCGGCGGCAACCACGAGGCCTTCATCGTCCAACGGCGGCCATGGGCATCGGCAAAATATAGCCGGTCGTAGAAACGAATCTTCGCGCCGGCACCCACCCTGAGGTAAAAATCAGCCAGGTTGGTGCAGCAGCCCAGCGTGACATGCTGGCAATTGTCCACTTCGCTGCCGTCGGGCAGCGTATAGGATGTGGCGCGCCCGCCCAGGCGGGGACGCTTCTCAAACAGGCGGACGCGGAAGCCCGCTTCAGCCAGCGCGACGGCGGACGACAGCCCCGCCAGACCGCCGCCGATCACCAGAACGCTTTGCGAGGGCATCCTTCTTCCACCAACCGCTCATTCCTGCCATCAGGAGATAGTGAACTTTTTCGGCGTTTGACAAGGAAACGCGCCCGGAGAATACATCGAAATCCCGCTCTTCGATCCGGGCCAGCAGGCTGCTGTAGGTCCGGACCAGCGCCCAGAGGGTTGCCCGGCTATCGGGGTCCACTTGGGGCACCAGCGCAGCTCCTTCTTCATAGAATCGCCAGGCCCGTTCCGCCTCAAATTCCAGCAGATCCCTGAGCCGCGGAGCGGTCGGGCCGCGCAAATCCTCCGTGCCGCAGCCGAATCCATCCAGGTCTTCTTGCGGAATGTACACACGCCCCATTTCCATGTCGCCGCGGACGTCGCGAAGGATATTCGTCAGTTGAAATGCCAAGCCGAGCCGCTCGGCGAGATCGGGCGAGCGCGGATCGCGGAAGCCGAACACGTGCAGGCACGTGAGCCCCACCGTCCCTGCCACACGATAGCAGTATTCGGAGAGGCGATCAAAGGTCGCATAGGATGCGATCGTCAGATCCATTTCCGCGCCCAACACTAGATCGTGAAAGTAGCGCGTGGGAATCTCGAAGCGGGCCATGGTATCGGCCAGCGCGGGCAGAATCGCGTGACCGCTTGTTTGCCCCGCCACAGCCTGATCCAGCATCGCGCGCCATCGCGCCAGGCCAAGCCGCTTCGCTTCAAGATCGCCCGGCTCGTCGGAGACGTTGTCCACCAAGCGCATAAAAGCGTACAGGGCGCAGAGAGCGTTGCGCTTTTCCTTGCGCAGGCCGAAGAATGCCAAATAGAAGCTGCTGCGCGCTGCGCGAGCGATTCGATGGCACTCCGCATACGAACCCCGCAGTTCTTCCGCGCTCGAGGCCATTTGCGCTCCCCGCAATCTCTCGTGGGCTGGGCTCTCACTTGCGGCAGATGAAGGGCTCGGATCGGAGCATGCTGGCTCCGCCGGAAGACCCTTCCCAAAGGAAAAAACGCGCGAGCCCAAGGCACGGCCCACAATGCGCAGCTTCGTGGCTCGGCTCAGAGAGGGCCGGCGCTGGAGCGTGTTGTAGCCGGAATCCTCGATGGCGTCCAGAATGGCGAGCCCTCCGCGGCTAAACAATTCCAGATCGATTCTCAACGCGGGATCAACGCGCTGCGCAAGAGGAAGCCCGGCTGCAAACAATTCGCGAGTTCTCGCAAGGAGCGATTTCATCAGCGCCACATAGCGTCCGTCGAATTTGCGACCGGTAACGTCGGCTTCCGTCAATCCGTGCGCTGAAATCGCATCGAGGGGAATGTAAATCCGTCCTTTTTCCAGATCGCGGGATACGTCCTGCCAGAAATTGGCGAGCTGCAATGCCGTGCAGGTGTAATCCGAAAGGCTCTGTCGCCCGGCATCGCGATAGCCGCACACATAAAGCACCAGCCGCCCCACGGGGTTCGCCGAATAAACGCAATAGTCGAGAACCTCTTCCCATGTCCCGTAACGCACGGTTCTCTGATCCTGCCGGAAAGCGCGCAGCAGATCGCGAAAGGGCTCGATCGGGATGCCCTTTGCGCGAATCGTTTCGCGCAGGGCGATCAGAACCGGATGCGCGAGCTGTCCGTGCTGCCGGTAGACGACCTGGAGTTCGTCCTCCCAGGCATCCAGCAATTGCAGCGCCCTCCGCGGATCGCTTACTTCGTCGCCCAGGTCATCGGACCAGCGGCAGTAGGCGTACACATTGTAGAAATGCTGGTGCAGGTGACGCGGGAGAAGCCGCGACACCACGCTGAAGTTCTCGTAGTGGTGCGTCGCGAGCCAGCGTGTGTAGCGCTGCGCTTCCGAAGGAGCACAGCCTTCCGGCGGAAGGCTGCGAGCGATTTCAAGTTCTGGTGTGGGCAGCATCGAGCCCTGGCACGGGCCGCATTCAGGGTATGACGGCGGTTTTCAGCTCGCCATTCCGATTCTTCATGTGCTCGAACACGTGCGGCAGTTCCTCCAGCGGCACTTCGCCGGTAATGAAGTCGCTCGCCCTGATTTCGCCTCGTACGATCGCATCGAGCGCCTCGCGGATGAACTGCGGAGTATGATGGAACGTCGATTTAATGGTGATCTCGGAATAGTGCAGCGCCGCAGGGTCGAAATTGACCTGTGTGCCCCGCGGGCAGCCTCCAAACAGGTTGACGATGCCGCCCTTGCGCACCATTTGCAGCGCCCATTGCCAGGTGGCCGGCGATCCGACTGCCTCAATCACCGCGTCCGCGCCGCGGCCGCCTTCGGTCAACTGCCGAACAAGGGTCACGGGATTGTCGATAACCGATACATCGAACGCGGCGACCGCGCCGAGCCGCTCCGCCGCTTGCACCTGATTTTTGCGCTTGCCGAGCGCAATCACGCGCACGCCGCGTACAGAAAGCGTGCGGATGAACTTCAGGCCGATCGGGCCGCAGCCCACAACCACCACGGTGTCATCCTGGTGAGGATTGATTTCATGAACGCCGCGCAGGACGCACGCCAGAGGCTCCACCATTGCCGCGTCGAGAAACGGAACGTGGTCCGGAATTTCCAGCATGTTCTGCTGCACAATTCTCCCCGGAATCCGGATGTATTCCGCGTACGCTCCGTTGTTGAACAGCAGATCTTCGCAGAGGTTTGGCTGGCCCTTACGGCAGTACATGCAGACATTGCAGGGAGCCGAGTTCGAGGGCACCACGCGCATGCCCTGCCGCACCGTGCCATTCACCGCGCTGCCTTTCAGTTCCACTACCCCGGCCAGTTCATGGCCGAACAGGGCCGGCGGTTCAATCATGCGCGGATGCGAGCCCTGCCGCCAGACCTTCAGATCGGTGCCGCAGGTGAGCGCCACTTCGACCCGTACCAGGACGTCGTCTTCGCCGACGGATGGAATATCCACCCGTTCGATCTTCATATCCTCGCGGCCATACAGCACAGCCGCCGTCATGTGTCCGTTCGGTTCCATGCTCATGCGTGAGAGATTACTACTTTTAGAGTACCACCTGCGGGCCGAGCCGCCAATTCCAGCGCCTCCGCGATCCGATCGAGAGGGAACCGATGCGAAATCATCTCGCGTACCGGCAGTCGTCGCTCGAACACAAGGGCAGCCGACTCATCCTGTTCCTCCACGGACGCGCTATAACTTCCCAGAATTTCCTTCTCTTCGATGCCCACGGCCGCAGCCGGAAATTCGAGCTGCAGCACGGGATCATTATGGGCGAATAGTAGGACACGGCCTCCCGGCCGCGCGAGCGAAAGAGCCTCCGGGACTAATGACGGGTTAGGCACAGCCACCAGGACCGCGTCCGCCCCCCGCCCGCCGCTTCGCCCGCGGATCTCATTGAGGAGATCCCCCCGCGACGGATCGAAGGATTCCGCCGCACCGAACCGCAAACTCGCAGCGCGGCGCGCCGGCATCGGATCGCTCGTATAAACCGTGCCGCCTTCGTGTTTCGCCAAGACCATAAGAAGCATTCCGATCGGACCTTGCCCGATCACGAGGACCGTTTCGCCTTTTGCCACCCGCGCTTTCCGGACCGCTTTCAGGCACGTGTTCACCGGCTCCACGAACGTCGCTTCTTCAAAGCCGATATCGCGAGGCAGCGCGACCATTCCACGCTCCACGATCCAGGGCATCGCGCGAACGTATTCCGCGAATCCGCCGCCATTCGGATCGAATCCCGCCGTCAGCCCCACCTTTTTGTATCCCGCGCATTGAGAGAACAGCTTGCGATCGCAGTAAAAACATTTTCCGCAAGGAATGTGATGAAAGCTCACCACACGGTCGCCAGGCTTGAATTTCGAAACCCCGGCGCCCACCTCAACCACCGTTCCCGCGAGCTCGTGGCCCAAAATCTGCGGCGGGGCGAGAAATCCGTGCTCAATCTTCTTGATGTCGGTACCGCAAATACCACACGCGCCCACGCGAAACAACACTTCGCCTTCACTAACCTCCGGGATCGGCACCGATTCGACCACTACGCGCCCCTTGCCGCGGTAGACCCCCGCGCGCATCCGTCCTCCGCCTTTCGGCAATGCGTCATTTTGTCCGATTTGTGCCGTCGTGTGACTCATCGTTTCCATTATTCCGCCGCCACCCACGATTTGGATTCCAACGTTTGCGCTCTCTCCGCGAGCGTAACGATGTAGCGATCCAGGAACGCGGCGAGCGATTCCGCCGCTTGCTTGCTCTTCTGGCCGAGCTTGAGCAATCCCGGCAGGGCACCGGGATGAAGCGCCACTTGGCCCAGAACCCGGGGAATGCTCACCTGTCCCTCATCCGTAAATATCTCGTTCATGTCCAGCGGCAAATCCTCATCCGCTGCATCGCTGATCGCGCGGATTGCTATGGCGGGAATACCGTCGGTCCGCGCTCGTCGCAGAATCTCGAAACTTTCCATTTCCACGGCGTCCGCCAGTTCACCCAGGCGCTTCTTTTCCGGCGCCGTGGCTACTACGTGATTCGCACTGTAGAATCGCTCCACCGGCGTGGCCCTGCAGTCTGCCGCAAATGAAACCAGTGCAGCGCTGCAATCCAGAACACTGCTTTCGCCGCCGAGCTGAGGATTTTCGGTCATCACGGCGCGCGCCGCGAGCACTTGTGCGATCCGGTATTCTGGCCTCAGCGCTCCCGCAAGCCCCGCCGAGACGCAGAATTCCAGAGAGCCAGGCCCGCCCCACGCTACTCTCGATGCTTCGAGCGCAGCTTGTCTCGGACCCGCCCCGGTCAAAATCACGCCCACTTCAGCGCCGCCAATTTCAGCGAACTGCACGTTTGCTGCTCCCCATGTGGCCGGGCGAAACCGGTGCATCGCTCGCCAAGGAGCAAATTCGGCTTCCAGCGCGAAGGTAACCAGAATCCTCAATGCCAATCCTAGGCAGCCTGCGGATGCTCGACTGCCTTGATCCGGGAGCGGCCGCGAACGTATCCGTGCTCTTCATACCAGCGAACCGCTCGTTCCAATCCGGCCTCCACGGGGCCGGGGTTGTAGCCCAATTCTCTTTCAGCCTTATCGCTTGCCGCGAACATCCGATGCCGCGACATTTTCACACCTTCGATCGGAATATGCGGTTCGTGACCCATGAGACGCGAAACCAATTCGTCGGCGTACCCGGCGGCAAGCGCCACAACGTGCGGCAGCCGCATCCGGGGCGCGGGACGTCCCGTGATTGCCGAGAGCGCATTCAGAATTTGTTTCAGGGTCAAGTTGCGGGCGCCCAGGATATATCGCTCGCCGATCCGGCCCTTGGCCGCCGCCAGCAGATGCCCCGCCGCGACATCCTCGACCGTGACCACGTTCAACCCTGTGTCAACGTATGCCGGCATTTTCCCGTTTAAAAAGTCCACGACGATGCGGCCGGTCGGTGTTGGCTTCCAGTCGCCGGGGCCGACGGGCGCCGTCGGATTGACGATCACCACAGGAACGCCAGCACGGGCAGCTTTGATGGCTTCAATCTCCGCGAGGAACTTCGAGCGTTTGTAGTGCCCGATCATCTGTTCGACCGTGGCACGCGTTTCCTCATTGGGCAACTCCCGGCCCTGATGTGGAACCGCAATCGTGGCAATGGTACTGGTATAAACGATTTTTCCAACGCCTGCGCGCGCGGCAGCTTGAAACAAGCGCTGTGTGCCTTCCACATTGCTTTCGTAAATCTCGGTGGGGTTTCGAGCCCACAACCGATAATCCGCGGCGACGTGAAAAACCCGCCGCACACCATTCATCGCCCGGTCGAGTGAAGCGGCATCGCGCAAGTCCCCTTCCACTTTCTCGACCGCAACACCCTCCAACGCTTGCAGATTGCTGCTCGGGCGGACCAGCACTCGGACGGAATCGCCTGCACCGACAAGCTGTCGGGCCACGTGGCTTCCCACGAATCCCGTAGCACCCGTGACGAGGGTGGTCATAGAATGCGAAAAACTTCGTTCTCCTGCGGTTGTGCCGATACAGCCACGCCCACATGAGCCGGCACTGCGGCCTTTCCGTTGCCTTTCGCGTGCCCGTTTCCATTGCGGCTGGACTTTACAGGCTTGCCGCCCTTCAGCCCGCCCATCTTTCCGGAAAATGTCCAACTCAGCATTTTCCAGGTGTCGCCCAGCCTTTTGTTGCCGCCGAGAACGGCAGAGGCTTCATAGCCCGCATGCACCATGCAGTCCTCGCACCGGGGATCGCGGCCATGCCCGTATTTTTCCCAAGGGGTGTTGTTGATGAGGTCGCCGAACGTCTTATGGTGCGCATCGGTCATCAGGTAGCACGGGCCCTTCCAGCCTCGCGGGTTATATGTGGGGTTGCCCCAGGCGGTACACATCAACTCTCGTTCGCCGCGCAAGAATTCCATGTAAATGGGCGAGGTCACGATGTTGTAGCGCTCGAGCAGCCGGCTCGCTTGCTGAAACTTCTCGCGGATTTCCGCGCGCGACATGAAAATTTCCTTGGTCATCACCGCCGCGTACGAATAAGCGGGAGAAAGCATATGGCCGTCGACGCCAAGCGTTTGAAGATAGGCGAATAGCTCCGCGATTTCCTCGATGTCAGTTTCCTTGTAGATCGTTGTGTTCGAGGCCACCAGAAATCCCGCCGCTTTCGCAGCCTTGATGCCTTCGATTGCCTCGCGAAACACCCCATCGCGCTCCACGCAGATATCATGCGTCTTCTCGAGGCCGTCCAGATGCACGTTGAAGAAAAGCCGTGAAGTGGGCTTGAAATCGCGCAGGTGCTTGCGGATGAACATCCCATTCGTGCAAAGGTAGATGTGCTTTTTGCGCCCCAGAATTTCGCTAACCAACCGCCCGATTTCGGGATAAATCAGAGGTTCGCCGCCGCAGATCGACACGATGGGAGCTCCACAATCATCGACCGCTTTCAGGCACTCTTCCACGGTGAGACTTTCATTGATGGTGGACTTGTACTCGCGAATCCGCCCGCATCCCGTGCACGTCAGGTTGCACGCGTGCAACGGCTCGAGCATCATTACCAGCGGGTACTTCTTCTCGCCGCTAAAGCCCTTGCGAGCCAAATAGCCCGCCATGTTGGCGGTCAAGCTAAGCGGAACTCTCATTAATTACCCCCATGTCCATTTTGATGCGGCATCTCCTCAGCGCGCACCTGGACGCCAGCGAATTTTCGGCGGCCCTTACGCAGATTGTCATAGCGCGCAAGTGCATACAGCGGAAAGGAATTCCGATATAGATGATACTTCAGATAGAAAACGCAGGGGAAACCCGTTCCCGTAAATTCCTCTTCGTCCCAGGTTCCGTCGGCGTTCTGACGCGTCATTAGCCATCCAACTGCACGTTCCACCGCAGGATCACTGGCTCCCGCTGTCGCCAGCAGCCCAATCAGGCCCCAGGCCGTTTGCGAGGCCGTGCTTTTCCCTTTTCCCTTCTGAGAAGCATCGTAGTAAGAGAGCACCGACTCGCCAAAGCCACCGTCCGGATTTTGCACGGAGCGCAGCCAGTTGGCGGCGCGCAAGCAGTCCGGCCCCGATGCCAGTCCGACCGTCTCGAACGCCCGAAGCACTCCGCTCGTTCCGTAAACGTAATTCACGCCCCAGCGCCCGAACCATGAACCATCCGCGGTCTGCTCGCGCCGCAGATATTCTCTCGCGCGTTCGATCACCGGATGGGTCGCCGGCCATCCCATCTGGCCCAGGCATTCGATCGCGCGCGCCGTCACATCTGCCGTAGAAGGATCAAGCATCGCATTATGGTCTGCAAACGGAATGTTGTTCAGGAATTGCAGGTTATTTTCGTGGTCGAACGCACCCCATCCGCCGTCGCTGTTCTGCATGCTTACCAGCCAGGCCAATCCGCGACGAATGGCTTGCCGAAGCGGTACCGGCTCTGGGTCCGCTACGCGTCCCAGCGCCATGAGCACGAACGCCGTATCGTCCACATCCGGGTAAAAATCGTTACGAAACTCGAATACCCATCCCCCGGGTTCCGCATTTGGATTCTTCACCTGCCAGTCGCCCGGACCAAGCACCTGGTTTTTCAGCAGCCAGCGCTCCGCAGCAACCAGGGACGGATGTGCCGGATCGAGCCCAGCCTCTTCCAGAGAGACCATCGCGATGGCGGTATCCCAGACCGGGGAGATACAAGGCTGCACACGGATCGTCGATTCCTGCTCGATCTCGTAGCTCTCCAAATGACGTATCTCGCGCGATACCAGCGGGTCGGTCGTGTCCTTGCCCTCAGCCAGCAGGGCATAAATCGAATTCATCATGGCCGGGTAAATCGTGCCGAGCCCCTCGCTCCGTTCCAGCCGCTCGATCATCCACCTCCGCGCCCGCCCCAGAGCTGCCTTGCGGAAAGGCTTCCAAGCTGCCTGCTCGTAGAGTTTCAATCCCCGGTCCAGCGCCAAAAAGCAATTTCGCCAGGAGATGAGTCGCTTGTCCCAGGTGAAAGAAGGAGGTTTTGCCCCCGGTACTTTGAACAACTCATCAACCGTCACACCTTCAGGTAGACACCACCCAGGCTTATGCGCGTATATGATCGCGAGCGGGATCACAATGCCGCGAGTCCACGAGGACATCTCATAGACATTCAATGGAAACCAGTTCGGCAGCAGCATCAGCTCCGGTGGAATCGCCGGCACCAGATTCCAGTCCAGCGCACCGGCCATGGCGAGATAAAATCGGACATAGGAGTTGGTCGCTTCCAGCCCGCCAAGTTCGTGAATCTTCTCCTTCGCCTTGTCCAGGTGCGGCGCCGACGCGGAATCGCCCGCCAGCCGAAGCGCCACATAGGCCTTTATGGTCGCGTTCAGCTCGGCGGGCCCCCCGTAGAAAACGTTCCAGCCCCCATCCGCAAGCTGCCTCTCGCGAATGTATTGGGCCAGTTTTACGGTCTTTCCCGACTGAAGTTGCCCGAGAATGTGCAGATATAAGACGTAATCGGATTCGAGAGTGGTGTCCGCTTCAAGCTCGGCCCACCAGTATCCTTCTTGGGCCTGGTTCGACAAAAACCAATTCACAGCTTTCCCAACCGCCTGTTCGACCAGCGACGGCGTACTGCGGGCGGAAGCAGGCGCGCTCCCATGAGCCACACTACTGCTCGTGCCTCCAGTGCGCAGATTTGCCTCCGGTGTCATCAATCCCTCAGACATAAACTTGATACTCAGGCCTGCTCGATAGCCAAATCTCACTCGCGGTCGCAAGTGAATCATGACCGTTCCATTTGGAAAACGTCTCTACTCGCTAGCCAGTCATCTCCTGGCGTACTACATACGCCAAGCCAGCCAGGTCGCCATCTTTTCCTCCAACCCCAGACTCACTTCTGACGCCCGCAACCTTGGCTCAGTCCGCAGAAATCAAAACCCAGCCAATCCCCCGAAATTACAGGCACTTACGGATCGATTGGTATTATCTTTTGTTAAATGCTTACGGTCAACTGAAAACACAAGACTCGCCCCTTGGTCGTATAACCGCTATTAAGATGGCGTCACAGCTCGAAAGGCTGCCCAACAATTCCCCGTCCTCACGGCTCCCTGCATCCGGATCGCGGAAGAACGGCGAATAGAAAACGAAAAAATCGGCGCGCAGGACTCTTGGACTCATCGTAGATCACTCTTCTTTCTCTCGAGTCTGTAAAAGCGCTCGGTCGGCGCACGATCCGAACACTTGTGCTTCACTGGTTGAAAAAGCTTTCGATCAGAGATCGGCACGATAGTTCCGTTGCGGAAACCCCGTCACATCTCGGCACGCATTCCGCTGACCCGCTAAGTTTTCTTCCCACGCTTGCCTGGAATCACTTCTGCCGCCCCGAACTATCGTCGGATATAGGTGTGATTCCTCTCGCTGTCGAATTCGGTACAGCCAGCGCCAGTCCGATGCGCGTTCGCTCGGAAGTCGCTTTTCCTTCAGACGCTAATTGATCGCGCCTTGCGGCAAAAGCAGGCTCCCTGCCAACGCCCATGGTCTTCGCATGATGATAATGACGACACGGCGATGGGGCTTGGTGGTATCCTGCAAATCGATCTTTGGCTGCGACGGTTCTTTAACAAGTCGTCTGCTAGAGGATTTTACGGCTTGCGGTAGATTGAATCAGAGGCAGTTTATAATGGCCACAATCTCGGTTCCTCCTCGAATCGTTCCGAAACCCGAACAAGAAGCCCCGGTGTCCGATCATAATGGAAATGGATTTGGCGGCGGGAATTTCGATGAGCCGAATTATGGCCCGCACGACGATTCGGAATCCGACCCGAACCGCTGGTCCGTTCCGCTGAGCGCCTACCGGTCTGGAATGTGGGTAGCCATTGTCTCCATCATTTCCTTGTTCTTGGCGCTGACCCGGGTTTTGGAAGCTCGCTGGGTGAATTCAAAGGACTGGGTTTCTGTTCCGCTCCCGCATGTCTTATACTTGAATACAGCCGTTCTGCTGGCCAGCAGTCTGGCCATTGAGCTGGCGCGCTTTTCGCTGCGCGCAGGCTCGCCCAAACGCTGTGCCTTGTGGTTGTATCTCACTATGCTCCTGGGGTTAATTTTTGTGGGCGGCCAGTTGATCGCCTGGCAGGAGCTCGCTTCGCACGGCGTCTACTTGGCTTCCCATCCCGGTAGTTTCTTCTTTTACCTGATTACCGCAACGCACGGGCTGCACGTGCTCGGAGGAATCATCGCGCTCGCGTGTATCATACTTTGTGCGGGCCGCTTGCAGCGCCAAGGGAAGCAACAAACTGCCGTGGGCGTTGTGGCGCTCTATTGGCACTTCATGGACGGTTTGTGGCTCTATCTGTTCGCTCTCCTTTTTATCACCGTCCAGCGATAGCTTGCACGGTCCGTGAGGGTGTCCGGATAACAGTTGAAGGTTGAGGCGGCGGTTCAGGCTCGATTCGTTAGAATCGAGCCCGCCAATCCTGATTAAAGGAGAACCGCCGTGAAAGGAAACTATCACGTCATCGATTGCACGGGAA
>DATLST010000333.1:0-32698 GCA_035534055.1 Candidatus Acidiferrales bacterium
CGCCACGCTTTGGCGCACGACGCGCACCCGCCGCGCCACTTCGGATTGGTTCAGCCCCTGCCGCAACAGCCGCAAGGCCTGAAACCTTCGTCGTTCCAGGGCATCGAAATCACGTTTCACTCCAGCAGGGTTTCCCATACCTGGTTAGATGCACGATACCCGACAAATGTCGCTATATTATGCGATATTCAATAGTTGGATGAAGGTCCGGTAGGTCGATCTCCCGCAGCAAGCGCCAAGGTGACGCGTATGGTCTGCTATACTCGGTTGCTCGCTCGCCATCCGGCCTGGCACTTCACGGCTCGAAGGCGGAACCGAAGCATCCTCCAAGCCGCATGATCCCGAAAGACTCAAAACGCCTCTTCCTGGTCGACGCCATGGGGTACATCTTCCGCGCTTTCTTTGCGCCCATGGATCGTTTGCAGACCTCGGCAGGAGTCCCCACGAAGGTGCCCTACCTGTTCGCTACCATGATGCGGCGTTTGCTGAAGAACAAGGATTTGCGCCCCGATTATGTCGCCGTTGTGTTCGACGTTTCCGCGCCTACATTTCGCGATAAGCTTTTCGCCGCTTACAAAGCGCAGCGCCCGCCCATGCCGGACGACCTTGCCGTGCAGATTCCTTTTGTCCGCCGGTATTGTGCAGCCATGCATTTGCCGATTCTTGAATACCCCGGCTATGAGGCCGACGATGTCATCGGCACGCTCGCGCTACAGGCTGCCAAAAAGGATCTCGACGTTTTCATTGTCACAAGTGATAAGGATCTGATGCAGCTTGTCGGCGGGCGCGTCCGGCTCCTCAATCCTTCCAAAAATGACCTCCTCGTCGACGCGGCCAAGGTCGAGGAAATCATGGGCGTGCTGCCTGAAAAAGTCCCGGACGTCATGGCCCTGATGGGCGACACGATCGACAATATCCCCGGCGCCCGCGACCCACACGAAAAGCCCGCACCCGGCGAGCGGCGCAAGGCCGGCATCGGCGAAGTGGGCGCACGGCAGTTGATCCAGCAATTCGGCAGCGCGGAAGAAGTTCTCCGGCATTCCTCGGAAGTCAAGCGGTCCAGCTATCGTGAAGCGCTCGAAAAATACGGCGCCTTCGTGAAATTGAGCAAGGAGCTTTCGAAAATCCCCACCGATGCGCCCGTCCCGCTATCGCTCGACGCGCTGAAGATCCAGGAGCCCGACTCTTCCGCGTTGCGCGACCTCTATACCGAACTGGGCTTCACTTCGCTGTTGCGCGAGTTGGCTCCGCTCGCCGACGAGCAGAAAACCGACTACGCGGCGCTCGATTCGCCCGCCGCGTTCAAAGCGTTTCTCGATTCCCTTTCGCTTGGCCGCGAGTCATCCCTGTGGCTCTCTCTCGATTCTGAAAATCCCGAAGAGGAAGGCTTCGGGGCGCGCGTTCTGGGTGTGGAGGTTTCGGCGAGACAGGGCATGTCGCGTTTCATCGCGAATGATGCGAAAAATAAAACCCTGGCCGCTATGAATGAATGGCTCGCAAACGCGCATCCCAAAGTCGTTCACGACCCCAAGCTGGTTTCCTTGATTGCGTCTTCGCATGAGCCGGGCGATTCGAAATCTGTCGAGGGAATCCGCCACGCCACCATGCTCTATTCCTATCTCCTGCGGCCCACCACCGCCAACCACGCCTTCGGCGAAGTCGTGCTCCGCCACTTGAACCGCACGCTTTCCGGTGCGCCGGGCGAGCGTGCGGACTTTCTGCTGCGCCTTGCGCCTCTCCTGCGCGAGGAAGTGGAAAAGCAAGGCCTCGCGGAACTCTACGAGAAGATCGATCTGACTCTCGCCTCTGTCCTCGCCCGAATGGAAGCTGCTGGCGTCCGTGTGAATGAGAAGGAACTCAGCACGATTTCCGCAAAAGCGCAGGAAGAAATCAGCCGCCTCGAGAAGACTATCTATGAACTGGCCGGATTCGAGTTCAAGATCAATTCTCCGCAGCAGCTCGCGGAAGTCCTCTTCGACAAGCTCAATCTCCAGCCTCCGCGCCGCAGCCGGATGAAGGTGCGCTCCACTGCGGCCGAAGTCCTCGACGAATTGGCGCTCCTGCATGAACTGCCCAAAAAAGTTCTTGAATATCGCGAGCTCGCCAAGCTGAAATCCACCTATGCCGACGCGTTGCCTCGGCTCATCCATCCCGCCACCGGCCGCCTGCACACGCGCTTCAGCCAGACGGGCACGGCCACCGGCCGGCTCAGTTCCGCCAATCCCAATTTGCAGAATATTCCGGTGCGCACGGAACTAGGGCGCGAAATCCGCGCTGCATTTGTCGCCGCGCCGGGTCATTTGCTTCTTTCCGCGGATTACTCGCAAATCGAGCTGCGCATTCTGGCGCATCTCTCCGAAGATCCGATTCTCACCGAGGCGTTCCGCCGCGGCGAAGATATCCACTCGCGTACCGCCCAGGAAGTTTTTGGCGTCCTGCCTCTGGCGCAGACACGCGAGCACCGCCGCGTGGCCAAAGTTATCAATTTCGGCGTTATTTACGGGCTTTCCGCGTTCGGGCTGGCGAAGAATCTCAGCATCGATACCAAAGAGGCTGCGGCCTTTATCGCCGCCTATTTCGAGCGCTATAGCGGCGTCAAAAAATATCTCGATAGTCAGATCGCCTCCGTCCGCAAAAGCGGCTTCACCAAGACGATCTTCGGCCGCATTCGTCCCATTCCCGAAATCAATTCGCCCCAGACGAATCTGCGCAACTTCGCCGAACGGACCGCGATGAACACTCCCATGCAGGGCGCCGCAGCGGACCTCATCAAGTTGGCAATGATCGAGCTCGACCGGCGGCTCCCCGGTAAGTTCGAGGCTCGCATGATCCTCCAGGTCCACGACGAGCTTCTGTTCGAAGCCCCGGAGAATGAAATGCCGCGCCTCGGGAGTCTCGTAAAAGAAGTGATGGAGCGCGTCTACAAGCTGCGAGTCCCGCTCGTGGCGGAAACCAAGGCCGGACCGAACTGGCGCGATATGAAGTAACGCGCGCGTCGGATCGGAGTATGATGGAACTCGAAGTTTCAGACGAATCGCGAGGCGAATTCATGTCGCACACCCACGGCCAGGCATTTCTCACCCTCGTAAACGACGCGAAGAAGCGCGTCAAGGAAGAGAATTTTCGCGAGACCAAAAAACGCCTCGATGCAGGCGAGAAATTCTATCTTGTCGACACGCGCGAGGATGCCGAATGGGCCCGCGGCCACCTGCCCCGTGCGATTCATCTCGGCAAAGGCATCATCGAGCGTGACATCGAAAAAACCATTCCCGAAAAGGACGCCACCATTGTCCTCTACTGCGGCGGCGGCTTTCGCTCCGCCCTCGCGGCGGATAATCTCCAGAAGATGGGCTATCGCAACGCGATTTCCATGGATGGCGGCTGGCGCGGCTGGACCGAAGCCGGCTTCCCCATCGTCAAGGATTAACCGCAGCCGATATTCACTTGCTGCGGCATCTCCTGCGGCCCGCTTCTTCCATCAACCGAAAGCCACGCCACGTTTCTTCCCAAACAAACTTAAGACAGCCGATTTGCCGCTCATGTTGGTGTGGACGAATCGCTAGACGCAGGAGAGAACTTTGCGGCAGAGTTGGCTGGGGCGGGTGGACTCGAACCACCACCGTCCTCATTAACAGTGAGGTGCCCTACCGATTGGACCACGCCCCAACTCGGGACCATATTATCATACGCCGCAAAGACTTAATGAATGTGGATCCATCGCCCTGAAGTTACCGTTTTTGCGGCGGTGCTAGTTCTGGTGGCGGTTGGCAGCCTCAGAATAATCCAGCGCCAGACTTGCCGAAAACGACGGTCGGGGGGTCAGCATCATACCCCAATGGGCGGGTACTATAACGCGAGCGGAGGATCGGGTAGCAATTCGCCCATCCTCGCGTAAAGAATCAACACAATGAGCGTGCTCACAATTCGCATTGAGAGGGACGCCGTCTTTCAATGCTTGGGGGAAACGACTGCACAGCTTTACGGAGCATGGTAGTATCACCGCTGTAGCGGTCAGAGATTGTGTCCCTGGAGATGCGTTGCAGGGTTTGGCCCTATGAATCAGCATTCAATTCATAGCAAAACGAGAACAAAAGGAGGAGAGGCTTTGGGGCTGTTTTCCGTAACGGTTGAACCGGATTTTCGGAAGCGAGGTGTTCTGCCTTCGCAAGAAATCCGCGAACTCATAAGCAATGGGAAAATCCGTGCGGCGGTGGAAATTGACGAAGGCCAGATACAGCCTGCGTCTATCGACCTGCGGCTCGGCAGGGTGGCATACCGTGTTGAAGCAAGCTTTCTCCCCAGTCCAACGCCTATCAGTGCCAAGATTCGCTCTCTACAACTTGACGAGATAGATCTTGGCAAGCCCGCGCAATTGGCAAAAGGACATGTGTATATTGTCCCTCTACTCGAGAGCTTAGCGCTCCCGCATGACATGAGCGGGAAAGCAAATCCAAAGAGCACTACGGGGCGGCTAGATATTTTCACCCGCCTTATGACAGAGGGTGGAGGGGAATTTGAACAAGTTCCCTGTGGCTATAGCGGCAACCTTTACGTCGAAATCGTCCCGCGAACCTTTTCAGTTGTTGTCAGCACAGGTACAAAACTTAATCAACTCCGTTTTTGGAGGGGCAATCCACAGCGCGACGATGATGAGTTGCGTAGTCTAGCGCGTAAGCACAACCTTGTGTATTACGATGATTTGAGCGGCTCCAGAGCAGACGAGGGAGCTGTCAGGCCTGCACCTGCTAGTATTGGGGGAGGATTGCGAGTCAGTGTCGATCTCCAGGGGATCGACGGGCAAGGCATTGTTGCGTATCGAGCTCTGGAGAATATTCGACCAATCGACCTCAGCAAGGTGGCAGCGTATGACTCTGCGGAATTTTGGGAGTGCATAGCAAAGCCAAAACTTGATCGCATAGTTCTTCAGCCCGGGGATTTTTATCTACTGGCCTCGAAAGAAAGGGTGGGGGTGCCACCGGGCTACGCAGCAGAAATGGAACAATACGATCCCTCATTGGGCGAATTCAGTGTTCATTACGCAGGCTTTTTTGATCCTGGCTTTGGCTTTGGTGCCGACGGCGAGATTAAAGGGACAAGGGCGGTTCTGGAAGTCAGAGCACATGAGGTCCCGATTTTGTTAGAGGACGGACAAACCGTAGGGCGCCTTAACTATTATAAGATGGCAGATGTTCCAGAAAAACTCTATGGCCAAGTGATAGGCTCTTCCTACCAGCAACAGGGCTTGACATTAAGCAAACAGTTTAGACCACATGCTGCAATAGGTACATTGATAGCAACGCGGTCTTAGAGAGTAATGTGCAAGAATAGCCGCGTAAAATCGCTACGCATACCGAACCGAGTGGAAACAAATCATCAACGGCCTTCACTATCCTGTGACACCCACCGTCGGATTTCCTTTTTGGGAGGCTGAACCCAGATGAGCGTCATACCGCTAACGACCACGGGCGAACATCCAACCGTGGTACAAACGCAGGGGGAATTCGAAATCGAAGACTCTGCGGTCCTGATACGCAACCTCGATTCCGCGCAATTGACCCAAGAGCATTCTTCCAATGTCAGCTATCATCTCCGCGTTGGTAAACAGTGTCGGGACCATCGCGAGCAAGCAGTTAAGGACATTCCGGATAACGGAATCGTAACTTTATACCCTGGATCGGCCCTCATTATCCAAACCGAAGAATCAATCCATTTGCCGCTCGCCTCTACGGAACGATAGCCCCCAAAGTCTCGTTACTTCAGATGGGCCTTTCAAGTACTTATTCGAAAGTCGATCCTGGCTACAACGGCCATTTACTAATCACCCTTTTCAACTTGGGCAAAACGACCGTTACCCTTCATCGGGAGGAACGGTTTTGCGCTTTGACCCTCTTCGACGTAGCCCCCGGAGCACGGCTTTATGAAAAGGGGACGAAACAAATTGCAGCGCAGTCAGTAAAGCAACCGCGGAGAAGCTTCCGTGAATGGGTGGACGTACATCATACCGTTGTGACGATCGTACTTATATTCGCGACGTTTTTCCTTGCGTTGGAACATCTAATTACGTTTTTGCTTTCACGTTAGCCATCGATCGAGGGGGTCTTTCTGTGATGATGGATATTTCAGAAGAGCACCATCTGTTAGACTTATGGAGGCGGAATATCTGTCCCTATTGCGGAAGCAATATTCCGGAAGGTACTAGGGTCGGAAGTGGACGCAGAAGTGAAGGTGGATTCTGTAGCCTGTCCTGTTATGCAAATTATTATGCGCTGGAGATTCGAGAAAGGGCGAGAAGAGTCTTGGATGTGGCCAAGAAACACACGAATTCGTAATAAGAGTCATTAACTTTACGACAATCGAATCTGGTATCGCTTGGTTGTGCCAAGCCTTGCATTAAGCTACCTCAGTTTGTGGAATTTTGCTGCTGCGGTCGCTTCGAAAAAACTCGCGGTTCGTCCAGAACGAGGGATGGACGCAAATACACCTCCACTGAAACTTTCAAAGGGTTCAGTGGGAATTCGTCGGTAGGTGGCCGGGAGAGGAAGCCGGCCCAGCCCTCAATCCCCGAAGGGATCCTCGGCTTTCCTCCCCCTGACGATTTCTTACATCGCACGCCAAAAACCAAATCTAACCAACTGAAACCAATCATCTTTCATCTATGGCCCCCGGTAAAAAGTCCCTGCACCCGGGTAAAAATTCCGACCGGAGTTTTTGGACTCCGCTTGCGCCTCCTGTTCGCCAGGCATTTCTTGACCGAAACGAGCGCTGCTTGCTATGTTCGAGGATTACGATGGGGGGAATTTTACCCCTTGTAGCGTGTTCCCTCTATAGTGAGGGTACTTTCTCACTGACCATGAGCCTGAAAAAAATTATCATTCGCGGCGCGCGTCAGCACAACCTGAAGAACATCAGCCTGGAAATTCCCCGCAACACTCTCACGGTCATCACGGGGCTCTCCGGTTCCGGCAAATCCTCGCTTGCCTTCGACACTCTTTACGCGGAAGGCCAGCGTCGCTATGTCGAATCGCTTTCGGCCTATGCGCGCCAGTTCCTCGATCAAATGGAGCGCCCCGATGTGGACTCGGTCGAAGGTCTTTCTCCCTCCATCGCCATCGAGCAGAAGACTACCACGCGCTCTCCTCGTTCGACCGTCGGCACCATCACCGAAATCTACGACTATCTTCGCGTCGTTTACAGTGCGATCGGTACGCCCCATTGCCCCAAGTGCGGCAAGCCCATCACCCGCCAATCCACCGAACAAATTGTCCAGGCCGTGGCCTCGCTCAAGCCTGACGAGCGTCTTATGGTCCTAGCGCCAGTCGTGCGCGGGCGCAAGGGCGAGTACAAAAAGGAACTTGAAAAGTACGCCAAGGAGGGTTACGTCCGCGCGCGTGTGGATGGCGAACTCGTGAACCTCGATGAGCCCATCCCTCTCGATCGCAGAAAAAATCACACCATCGAAATCGTGGTCGATCGCCTGCTGCTGAAGAACGGCATCGCCCGTCGGCTCGAACAGTCAATCGAAACAGCGCTGAAGCTGGCCGGAGGCCTTGTCACCATCGCCGTCGTCGGCGGCCAGGAGCACATCTACTCCGAAAAGCTGGCTTGCCCCGATTGCGGCATCTCGGTTCCGCAACTCGAGCCGCGCTCCTTCAGCTTCAATTCACCCTATGGCGCCTGTCCGGAGTGCAACGGCCTCGGCTCGAAGTATGATTTCGATCCCGCTAAAGTGATTGTGGATTGGACCAAGCCTCTGTTCGAAGGAGGTCTTGGCCCCAGCTCCGGTTCCACGTTCCTGCAACGCACGCTGCGAATCGCCGCCACGGCATATGGGTTCGATCTCGACACGCCGTTTGAAAAGCTTTCTCGCAAAGCGCAGAATCTGATCCTGCATGGAAATCCCGAGAATGGGGGCTCCGCCAAGGGACTCCATTTCCAGGGCGTTGTAGGCCATCTCGAAAGCAGCCTCGCGGAATCGAATTCCGATAATTATCGCGAATGGCTCACCCGATACATGTCGCCGGCCCCTTGCACTGCCTGCCATGAGAATCGCCTGCGCCCGGAAAGTCTCGCTGTAAAAATTGCCGGGCTCTCCATCGCGGACTTCACCGCGCTCCCGCTCACTGCGGCGCGCGCGGCGGTCGATAAGATTCGCGGGCAGCTCTCCCCCCGGCAGCAACAGATTGCCGGCCGCCCGCTATCTGAAATTGCCGAGCGCATCGATTTCCTGCTCGCGGTCGGTCTCGCATACCTTACGCTCGACCGTTCCGCCGCCACGCTTTCGGGCGGCGAAGCCCAACGGATTCGCTTGGCCACGCAGATTGGCTCGCGTTTACGCGGCGTTCTCTACGTGCTCGACGAACCCTCCATCGGCTTGCACGCGCGCGACAATGGCCGCCTCCTTAGCACTCTGGAAACTCTGCGCGATCTCGGCAACACCGTCCTGGTCGTCGAGCACGACGAGGAGACCATCCGCCGCGCCGATTATGTGGTGGATCTCGGTCCAGGCGCGGGAAAAGCCGGCGGTTACCTGGTGGCGTCCGGCGCGCCCGCGGAAATCGCGGCGAACCTCTTATCGCTCACTGGTCGATACCTCTCTGGGCAAATGAAGATTCCCGTCCCGGACGGGCGGCGCTGCCCGAACGGCAAGGCCATTACGATCCTCGGCGCGCATGGTAACAACCTTAAAAATATTGACGTCACGATTCCCCTGGGGCTCCTGTCCGTGGTCACCGGCGTTTCCGGCTCGGGAAAATCCACACTGGTGAATGACATTCTCTATCGCGCCCTGGCCGCCAAGCTTTATCGATCCATGGAAAAGCCCGGCGCGCACCGAGCCATTCTGGGCGTCGAGCATATCGATAAGGTGATTCAGATCGACCAGGCGCCCATCGGGCGCACGCCGCGGTCGAATCCCGCCACCTATGCTGGCGTGTTTACGCCCATCCGCGAGATCTTCGCCATGCTCCCGGAATCGCGCGAGCGCGGCTATCGTCCCGGCCGCTTCAGCTTCAACGTAAAAGGCGGACGCTGCGAGTCGTGCCAGGGCGGCGGCTTGCGGCGTATCGAGATGAACTTCCTTCCGGACGTCTATGTCACCTGTGAGGTTTGTCGAGGCAAGCGCTATAACGCCGAGACTCTCGCCGTGTGCTACAAAGGCTCTTCGATCTCCGATTTGCTCGACATGTCCATTGAAGAAGCGCTCAAGGTGCTCGAAAATATCCCGGCCATTCAGCAAAAGCTCCAAACGCTGGTGGATGTCGGCCTCGGTTACATCCAACTCGGGCAGTCGGCCACCACACTTTCGGGAGGAGAAGCCCAGCGAACGAAGCTCGCTCGCGAACTCTCCCGACGTCAGACCGGCCGCACGCTTTACATTCTTGACGAACCCACCACCGGCCTGCATTTCGACGACGTGAAGAAGCTGCTCGACGTCCTCAACCGCCTCGTCGCGCTCGGCAACACGGTGCTCATCATCGAGCACAATCTCGACGTCATCAAGCAGGCGGATTGGATCATCGATCTTGGCCCGGAAGGTGGCGAAGCCGGCGGCCGCATCGTCGCCCAAGGCACTCCCGAACAGGTCGCGCGCAACAAAAAATCCTACACCGGCCAGATCCTGGCCAGGGCGCTGAACGTCGCGAACGAAATTCCATCGAGCTGACGCACTCCTTGCGCCCCTTGTCCGCTACCAGTTAGAGTCTCTTTATGCCTCCTGTGCCATTGGGATCGGCACAAACAAAAGGATTCTCTAACCGCTCCAATGCATCGCGACGAGAACAACCCGGTTCCTTTTGAACCGATCGAGCCGTCCGAGCCCGCAAGGCCCGTGCCGCTGTCAGCCCCATCGGATGCTCCGCCTCCCTCGCAGCTCGAAGGCCCAGCGCTCGCGCAGCAGCCCCTTCCTCCCGCTTCCCAGCTTCCCGAAGACCTCCGCGCTCCCTGGGATTGGATGGATCTCTTGGTGTTTGTGCTCGTGGCCTTGTTTGGGACATTCCTTGTGAGCATGGTCATGGTCCTTGTCTTCGCCGGGTTCGGCGTCAGCCTTTCGCAACTTCGCAACTCCGCGACCGAAAAAAGTTTCTTCGCAATCGTGAACCAGGCGCTGCTGTCGCTGGGGCTGCTTGTATATCTTGCCGTGCAGATTCGATTGCGAGTCCGCGCGCCGTTCTGGCGCACCATTGGCTGGCGACGCCTCGAAACGCAGATACCGCGTGGCCTCGCATATCTTTCCTTTATCATCGGCGGCTTTTTACTTTCCATGTTCGTCCAATTCTCCTCGGGCATCGTCCGTCCCAGGGGGAAATTGCCGATTGAGGCCTTCTTTCAAGACCGCCGAAGCGCGCTCTTGCTGATGCTCCTGAGCGTCCTGCTTGCCCCCGTGTTCGAGGAAACAGTCTTCCGCGGCTACATCTACCCGGTGATCGCCCGTAGCTTCGGCGTCACCGCATCGGTCGTCGCCACCGGAACGCTGTTTGGGCTGCTCCACGCGCCGCAGTTGTGGGGCGGCTGGGAGCAGATCGGCTTGCTGGTGCTGGTGGGCATCGTATTCACGTACGCGCGCGCCGTGACGCGCACCGTTGTCTCAAGTTATATCCTGCACGTAAGCTATAATTCCTTCTTGCTCGTAACGTTCCTCGTGGGCTCTCATTGGCTTCGCGTATTGCCCCCCGTTCGTTGATACAGGGCTGCCTCAGCCGGGGCAGAATCGGTTAAAATGAAAGCCTGCTTTCCACCAAATTTGCGGAACGCGATTCCCGCACTCGAGAGTTCGGAGAGAACAGCCGTGCGTACGGTTGAACCGATTCGATGGACGCCTGAAGGCGTCGTCTTGCTCGACCAGCGCCGCTTGCCCGGCGAGGTGATCTATCTCACTTACACGGACTATCGCGAACTGGCGCGTGCGATTAAAGATATGGTCATTCGCGGCGCTCCCGCCATTGGCGTGGCGGCGGCGATGGGTGTTGCCCTAGGGGTTGAGCGCTCTCCCGCGAAGACCGTCGATGATTTGCGCGGGGAGTTTCAGATCATTTGCGACACACTTGCGCGCACGCGTCCCACTGCGGTCGATCTATTCTGGGCCATCGAGCGCTTCCAGCGCCGCTTCGAGGAACTGGCGGTCGAAGCGGCGCGCGATGGAGTAGTCGGGCTCGGCCACATCCGTTCCTCGCTGGTGGCAGAAGCACAAAAGCTGCATCAGGAACGCCGCGAAGCCGATGAGCGCATCGGCCGCTTTGGCGCGGAGTTGATGCCCAAGACCGGCCGTGTCATGACCCAGTGCAACGCCGGTGCGCTGGCCACCGGCGGAATTGGCACGGCGCTGGGCGTGATTCGCATCGCGGTCGAAAGCGGTTCCCAGATCGAAGTGCTGGTCCCTGAGACCCGTCCCTATCTTCAGGGCGCTCGACTCACCGCCTGGGAACTCCATCAGGACCAAATCCCGCTCACCCTCATTACGGACAACATGGTGGGGCACTTCCTGAAAACAGGAGGTATAGGAGCGGTCGTGGTCGGCGCGGACCGGATCGCGCGCAACGGTGACACGGCCAACAAGATCGGCACTTATGGCATCGCCGTGCTGGCGCGGGAGCACAACGTGCCGTTTTACGTGGCTGCGCCCATTTCGACGCTCGATCTTTCGCTACTTTCCGGGGATCGGATTCCCATCGAAGAGCGCTCCGCGGAGGAGGTGACGCATCTCGCCGGCGCGCGCATCGCGCCGGACGTCCCTGCGGCGCACCCGGCTTTCGACGTGACGCCGTCGCGGTTCATTACAGCAATCATCACCGAACGCGGCGTCGCTCGTTCGCCGTATGCGGAGTCCTTGCCGAAATTGGCCAACGGTCTTTAATCGCGCGCTTCTCCGCTGCACGTCATTCGTACCGTAGCGCTTCCACCGGATTCAAGCTGGCTGCTTCCCTGAGGTATACTCCAAAAAAAATGCCTCCAGCACGCACGCCGAAAAAGCCTCTCTGCCGCGAGCCGTAAACTCACATGAGGGATCGCCACCGCAGCTTGCGCAGAAAGGCCGGTGCGATCGAGAAAATGATCCCTATAACTGGTTATTTACAGCGCGGTAAATAGGTCAATTTCGCAAGCCCCGCATGGCATTACTGTGAAGGCACATCGGGGGCATAAATACCACAAAACAGACTGGATACACTCATGGCGGCATGCTAATTCTTGTCTACAGCCGAATCTCAATAGTTCATTTTTGGGATGGTAAATATCTGTTCCTTCGAAAAGGTTCGCTCGAAGCGTTAGTTGGCTAGGAAAGGGGTTGTCCATGCAGGATTGCCACGTTTCATTCCGTGTGTCGGTCATTTTATCCATGCGGCGAGGGCCAGCCGCAACTTCACCGAGGCATGGAGCCTGCTTGAGTCTTCGCAGGTATTGCTGGCTGGGGCTGATGCTCGTGATCCTTGCGCCTATCCAATTGTGGGCGCAAAGCAGTTCCACGGGTGCGATCGTCGGAACTGTGTTGGATGCAAAGGGCGGCACCGTCGCGGGCGCTCAAGTGACTGTCATTAATCAAGCTACGGGGGAGACGGCGCGCCAGGTAATGACCTCGGTGGCCGGTAGTTTTAATCTAACCCTTTTACTCCCAGCCACCTATCGGGTGGAAGTTTCCGCCAGTGGATTCTCGAAGTTCGTCGCTGACAACGTAGTAGTCCACGTAACCGAAACCGCCTCGGTTCAAGCCGTTTTGCAACTGGGCACCGTGACCCAGACAGTCACCGTGACTGGTGCCGAATCACCCGTGAATTTGACCTCTGCCACAACCGGGCAGACCATCAGCGCCGAAACCGTCAGCACCCTCCCTCTCTCCACACGGAACTTTCTAACGCTGCTAACTCTTTCCGCAGGCGCAAACACCGAGCTGTTCGACAACGCAGCCCTTGGTCGCGGCCAGGTCACCATGGATATCAATGGCCAGCGCCCCACCAACAACAATTACCAGCTTGAGGGCATCAACGCCAACGATTTCAATTTGCCTATCAACGATAACGTGGCCTTGCCAAATCCCGAGACGGTCGAGGAGTTTAAGACCCAGACCTCCCTGTATGACGCTTCTCAGGGCCGCAATGGCGGCGGCGTCACCCAAGTCGACCTGCGGTCCGGGACTGATCGATACCACGGGAATGTCTATGAATTCTTTCGCAACGAGGATTTCAACGCCAACGACTGGTTCCTGAACAACCAGGGCCAGCCTCGTCCGTTGCTGAGGCAAAATCAATTCGGCTCAAGCTTTGGCGGTCCGGTTCCCAAGGTAAAGAATTTCTTCTTTTTCATGAATTATCAGGGGACGCGCGAAACCTCCGGTACGGCTGCCGGCACTTTGATGTCGACAACTCTCCCGGTCCTCCCGGCCGACCGCTCCGCAAATAACTTGACTTCGATTTTCTTCCCCAGCGGCCTGCCGGCGGGCGCTTCTGGCCTTGATCCCACCGCGCTCAAATGGCTCGCCTTGCCGGCATCCAAGTGCCCGGGCTTCAATGACGGCACCTACTGCATCCCCTCGCTCCCGGGGACGCCCGGACTTTCAGGCGGCACCATCAATACCGCCACGATCACTCGTTCCGTTCCTGGCACCTTCCGCGACGATCAATTTGTTACTACGGTCGACAAGCAAATCACCGCGAACGACAAATTCTCGGCACGGGTCTTCTTCTCCGACAACAGCATCTTGCAGCCGTTCAGCCCCCAGGGAGGGAGCCTCTCGTTTCCCGAAGCTCTGCCAGGCTCCAACCGCTTTATCAAGCTGGGCTGGACGCGCACCATCGGCGGCTCCATGGTCAACGATTTCCGCTTCGGCTTCAGCCGCTATACGTTTGACCAAACCCCCACGGAACCCATCACCTTGGCCGACATCGGCGCCACGCGCCCAAATGGATCTCAGATTCCCGGCGCGTACGAGCTCAACGTGGTTGGCGGGGGTAACTTCTCCATCGGCACCGGACTAAATGAGGTGCGCAACGGAGCTTTCAACACGTTTGTTATTGGGGACGATTTCTCCATTACACACGGCAAGCATTCCATTCGCTTCGGCGGGGAGTGGGACAAGTATCAGCTCAACCGCACGAACGCCTACGGATCCCGCGGTGCGGTTACGTTTATCAACACTGCGGCCGGCGCTTTCGCTCCCTCCGATCCTGCTCTGACAGCCTTTCAGAACTTCCTGCTGGGACGCGTGGGAACCACCGCCGCTCAGGCCGGCTTTGACAGCTTCCATTTCCGCGACGCGGACCCCGCGCTTTATATTCAGGACGACTGGCGAGTGTTTCCGCGGCTTACTTTGAATCTCGGCTTGCGCTGGGAAGGAATCAGCCAGTCTCACGAAACAAACAACCAGATGTCCAACTTCCAGGGCCTCGGCGACGGACTGCCTGGTCCGGTCTCTATCATCTACGCAGCGGGTACTCCAGGGGGCCTCGGTACCCCCGGCGTAAGCAACTGCACCTTGCTGCACTGCATGGACAAGAAGGACTTCGCGCCCCGGGTCGGCTTTGCCTGGGACGCCTTTGGCGACCAGAAGACGGTCGTTCGCGGCGGCTTCGGAATTTATTATGATCGCATCTCAAACCAATCCATCTTGGAATCGGCCGGAGGTTTCCCTTTCA
The DNA here is from genome assembly GCA_035534055.1 of Candidatus Acidiferrales bacterium. GTDB lineage: Bacteria > Acidobacteriota > Terriglobia > Acidiferrales > UBA7541 > Palsa-295. Next base: position 14,619 of record DATLST010000333.1, read on the forward strand.
ACGAAACCATCCAAGCGAGTGCCTTCTCGGTCACGCCCGAAAATCCCTTCGCTGGGCTTCCTCCGAACTCGGCATTTCCGCTGCCTTTCAAGTTGGCTCTTCCGCAACTCACTGCCTTTGACGGTGCCACCGGTGCTCCCGTCTTTGCGGGCGGGAACGGGCCCACCAATCCGGACGGTTCGAATGCTGGGATCTACTTCTACCCTGTTCGAAATCTTCACGCCCCATATACCGAACAGTGGAATTTCGGTATCCAGCGCGAACTCGCGGATCAATGGATTCTAGAACTCGACTATGTAGGTACGCATGGTGTGGACTTGCTCGGAACCGGCGCGCCGCTGGATGCCGCCCAGGTCTGCACATCGGCCGCGCCCTGTACGATCCCTGCATCCATTGGTTCCGCTGTTACCGTTCCGGCGGGTACGCCCTACGTCGTTAAAAACCCGAATGGCAGCATCTCCATCACGGGGAGCACTGCGGCTAATCTCAACGCTCGAGTTCCGCCCCAGTACATGGGTATTCAGACTTCTGGTGGATTCTTCACGGACCAGGCGGGGAACTCCATCTACCATGCGCTCCAGGCAACTCTGAGCCACCAATTCTCCAACGGCCTCTACTTTCAGGGAGCCTATACCTGGTCTCACTCCATCGACAATGGCTCTGGCTCCACGTTTCAGGATGAACTGGACGGCCTTACATACACGGTCTTTGGCGATTACCTGAACTCTGCCAAGACCAATCGCGCCACTTCGGACTTCGACCGCACGCATCGCCTCGTGTTCAGCTACGATTACGAACTGCCTTTTGCCAAATGGGCTCACCTCGCGAACGAAGGCTTCAAGGGAAGATTGGCCAACGGCTGGCAGATCAATGGCGTCACCACGTTCCAGTCCGGCACCCCGTTTACCGTGTTCGACTCGAGCGCGCTCACGCTGCAAGACCTGAACGGCTTCAACGGCACCAACCTCGTCACTTTGGCTCCAGGCATGACAATGAAGGACGCCCTGACGCATGGTTCCGTGGAAAGCCGGGTCGATAATTACATCAACCTGAACGCCTTCGTCCCAGGCGGGAATTGCGTCGATTCTCAAAATACCGTTATTCCTTGTACCATCGGTGGCAGTTCGAACCCGGCGGTCCAGGGTGCCGCGATTGGCAACGTGGGCCGAAACGTCTTCCGTGGACCGTTCCAGCAGAACTGGGATATGTCCCTCGTGAAAACCACCAAAATCACGGAACGCACCTCGGTCGATTTCCGGGTGGAGGCTTTCAATCTCTTCAACCACCCCTCGTTCGCGAGTCCGCAATCCGGCGTGCAACAAGGTTTCGGCTTCCTCGGGAATTATGGCTACGTGAACCTGGCAAATGGGAGTAGCGCCGTCCTGAATACCGTGAGCACGGCGCGTATTCTGCAGTTGGCTCTGAAATTGAACTTCTAACTTGTAATCCAGCTTCTCGCATCGGGAAGCGGACTCTCTAGATCCGCCTTTTTTGCGTATCCGCAGCCAGTGACAAAAGGCATGTCGGTTGGAATTTTCAAGCTGAGCAGTTGACTCCAGCCTCATTAGACTGCATCCAAATCGTTTCGGCGGATGCAAGCACTGTTCGCAGCTGGAAGAGGGGTGGCTCGCCGGAGTCGAGCGGCGTAAACTAACTTGGCTCCGCCTGTTGGCGAAAAGTTCAATAAATCTCTTTCTGGGAGGATTCTGCATGGTTCGAAGGCTTTCGTTGCTGCTCGCGTTGATCTTTATCGTCTCGCTGTCGGTGCAGGCGCAGGGCTTTGCGGACAAATTGGAACTCTACGGCGGCTATTCCTACATGCGATTCCGAAGCTCACCTGCCGCCAATACCAATGGCTGGGATCTCGCGGGACAGTATAAATTCAGCAGATGGCTCGGAGCCGTGGCGGACGTCGGCGGCGAATATGGAAAGGTTGGCGGTGTCAATTCCAACGTCTACACATATCTGTTCGGGCCGCAAGTTTCCTGGCCGTCCCGGGTATCGCCTTTCGCTCATGTCTTGATTGGCGGTTCGCATTTCTTGGGCGGCAGCTTCAGCAGTAAAGGGATTGCCATGGCCATCGGTGCAGGCGTCGATACCCATCTCCGCAACCAGTTGTACTGGCGCGTTATACAGATGGACTACATTCCCACGCACCTGGGTGGCAACACGCAAGGTAACACGCGCCTTTCCACAGGCATTGTGATCCGCTTTTAGCTCTCACTTGAGCGCAAATAGCCTTTTAAGCTGCTGGCCATAAACAGGTTGCAGAATTTTTATTTCGCTTTGCATCCGTTACGCGCCGTTCTGCGTCCAATGTGGTGTAATCCAGTAATTTTCGGATATGAGGTTGCATTTATGAGCCGCACTTCTACAGAAACCGTTGGCGTTCGTTACACTGGCTGGGCCGCTTTGAATCGCGATCCCCTCGAGGATTGCGTCGAGTACACTTGTCCGCACTGCGGAACTCAGGGGACTAAGACCGCCCGCAGACCGCGCTCGGAATATCACTTTACCGACGGCTTTGTGCAGGACCTTCACGGAGAAATGACCGCCTGTCGTGGCTGCAAGCGGTCGCTGCGCTTGGCGCCTGTGGTAATGATTCACGACCGGGACGAAACGCGGCGTTTCAAGGCGGTATTCTCCGCCGATCTGGAAGTTTCGAAGAATTAGGCTGCCTGCCGAGGTCGCTACGGTCCTCGACCGCATTCAGATGCCGGCCCCCGGTTTCCGTATTTCTCTCACTTCGGTTCATCGTCCTCAGAGATGTCTGGTCAGCGTCTCCCACTCTCCGTCCAGCACAAGGTGATGCGTTTCCATTTCTCTCCGGACGTGCTCGAAGGCTTCGTCCACGTTATCGGCAAACTGCAGTAATTTGTACTCGCGCGCGCTGATCGTTCCGCTTTCCTCCATGTAGCGCCAGTTCACTACCTTGTCCCAGTATTTTCGCCCATAGATCAGAATCAAATGCTGCGACGGCAGCTTGCCGGTCTGCATCAGAGTGAGCATTTCCCACAATTCATCCATCGTCCCGAATCCGCCGGGGAACACGATGAGCGCTTTGGCCATCTGGGCGAACCACAATTTGCGCATGAAAAAGTAATGGAAGCAGAAGTTCAGTTCGGGTGAGATATATCCATTGGGCCGCTGTTCGTGCGGGAGCTGGATGCTCAGGCCAACGGAACTTCCGCCGGCGTCCGCCGCTCCGCGATTTGCCGCCTCCATGATCCCAGGGCCGCCGCCCGAGCAGATGACAAATCTCTTGGGATGTTGTCCCAACGTCATGGACCATTCCGTGATGCGGCGAGAAAGCTCGCGGGCCTCTTCGTAGTAGCGCGACATCTCCACAATCGAGCGCGCCGCGCGCACTTTCAGGCGCCATTCGGACGTTTTGCGGCCCCTCGCCTTTTGCCGGATGCGCTGGAGGTCGGCCATCGCTCGGTCGCGCGGCTGGATGCGCGCGGAGCCGAACATCACGATTGTGTCGCCCACCGTGGCCCGCCGCAGCCGAATCAAAGGATCGAAATATTCCGCCAGGATGCGCAACGGCCGCGCCCCCAGGCTCTCCATGAATCTGCGGTCCTCGTAGGCCAGATTCGGCATGGACAAGTAACGCGGTCGCTTCATGCATCCCCCTCAAAGTGGAAAGGAACCATTCTAGTACCGTTCACTTCAGTTCAAACGCAATCCGTGCGCGCAGATAGCCTGAATCGCACTGGCTATCTCGTTTGTTTGCTGTTCGCAATGCACTGCCGTAAAGCCACAGATGTCCTGAAACGGTGGATGTGAATTGCAGAACAATCTCCGATGAAATGGCCTTCTGGAATGGCAGGCGGCCGCGTTGAATGCGGTCGGTTCAAAACTACCCGGCGGTCACAAGGGAAACTGGCTTTTTCGCGGGCCTGAAGTTCTAACCGATCGTCGCACAGCAACCGCCCACGGCGCGAGCGCCTTACTTACTTTTTTCGGATTCCGCGGCGGGCTCCTCTTCCTCGAGTGTGGCTGCGGCTGCCGCCACGCGGTCGCCTTCATCGAGACGTAACAGGCGCACGCCCTGCGTCGAGCGGCCGGCCTCGCGTATCTCGCCCGAGTGCACGCGGATCACCTTGCCTTGCCCGGTGATGATCATCACGTCGGAATCTTCGCGCACCTGCAATGCCGCGACCACTGGACCATTGCGGTCGGTGGATTTCAGATTGATCACGCCCTTACCGCCGCGCGAAGTAACGCGATATTCGGCCAGAGGGGTGCGCTTGCCGTAGCCTTTTTCGGCCACCGTCAGCATGAGCGAGGTGAGCGACTCCCGTATCTGGTCGCTTTCGAGCTCATCCAGGTTCTGCGTCTCCGTCTTGAACTCCTTGGCGATGATTCCGAAATCCGGCTGCACGGCGTCCATGCTCACCACGTAATCGCCCTTGGCCAGGTCCATGCCGTTCACGCCACCTGCCTGTCGACCCATGGGCCGCACTTCGGTCTCCCGGAAGAGGATGGCTTGGCCCTCGTGGCTGGCCAGGAACATCATCTGCTTGCCGTCGGTGAGCTTTGCGCCGATCAGTTCGTCGTCGGGATCGAGATTGATCGCGATAATTCCGGAAGGCCGCGGATTGGAAAAGTCAGCCAGCTCCGTTTTCTTTACCGTGCCTTTCTTGGTGGCCAGGAACACGTACCGCCCTGCCTCTTCCAGGTTCCGTGCGGGAACCACGGCGGTGAGCTTCTCATTTTCCTGGAAGCGCACCAGGTTGTTGATGGCCTTGCCGCGGGTGGCTGCCGCCGCTTCGGGAATTTCGTAGACCTTCAGCCAGTAAACGCGGCCCTTGGAGGTGAACAGCAGAATGTAGCTGTGCGCGGAGGCCACGAAAAAGTGCTCGACGAAGTCCTCCTCGCGCGTCCTCGCTCCGATCCGACCCTTGCCGCCGCGCGATTGATGGCGGTAGACGTCCACGGACGTGCGCTTGATGTAGCCCGCATGGCTCACCGTGATGGCCATGTCTTCGTCCTTGATCAGGTCTTCGAGCTTGATCTCTTCCACGCGGTCGACGATCTGCGTGCGGCGCTCGTCGCCGTAGGTTTTCATCACCTCGCGCAATTCGGCCACGATCACGCTCTTCAGCTTCTTGTCGCTGCCCAGAATTTCCAGCAGCCCGGCGATCTTCTCCCGGATCTCCGCCAGTTCCTTGAGGATTTCATCGACCGAAAGGCGCGTCAGCCGGTGCAGTTGCAATTCCAGGATGGCGTCGATCTGGATGTAGCTGAGCCCGAATGTTTCTCCGCGGGCGATCGTGTCGCCCGGCGTCCCATACTTTTTCGGATCCAGCTTCACGCCGCGAATCGTCTGCTCGGACGAGCCCACCTGCACACGCACGGGCCTGTTCTCGAAGAACTCGTGCAAATTCTCGCGGGCGTTGGCGCGGCTCGACGACCCTCGAATGATCTTGATTACGTCGTCCACATGGTCGAGAGCGATGCGATAGCCGAGCAGTAGATGCTCGCGCTCTCGCGCCTTGCGCAATTCGTATTGCGTGCGCCGGCGGACCACGTCCACTCGGTGCTCGATGAACAGGCGCAGCAGTTCCAGCAGTCCCAGCTCGCGCGGCTGCCCCGCCACGATGGACAGCAGGATCATCCCGAACGATTCCTGCATCTGCGTCTGCTTGTACAGGTGGTTCAGGATGATCTGCGGCTCTTCGTCGCGCTTCACTTCGATCACGATGCGCATTCCGTCGCGGTCGCTTTCGTCGCGAATGTCGGAAATGCCTTCGATCTTCTTATTTTGGATCAGCTCGGCGATGTGCTCGATCAGCCGGGCTTTATTCACCTGATAGGGCAGCTCGGTGACGACGATGTCCTGGCGGTCCTTGCCGCGCTGCTCGATGGCCGCTTTGGCGCGCACCTGGAACGATCCGCGGCCCTTTTCATAAGCCTGCTGGATTCCCTCGCGTCCATAAATGTAGCCGCCGGTCGGAAAGTCCGGGCCCGGCACAAGCTTCATCACTTTTTTCAGGTTCGCGTCGGGTTCCTCGATCAAAAGGATTGCGGCTTCCACCGTTTCCTTCAGGTTGTGCGGCGGAATGTTCGTCGCCATGCCCACGGCGATGCCGCTCGAGCCGTTGACGAGCAGGTTGGGAGTGCGCGTGGGCAGAACGACCGGCTCCTGCTCGCTCTCATCGAAGTTGGGAACGAAATCGACCGTCTCCTTTTCGATGTCCGCCAGCATTTCCTCGGCGATTTTCGAAAGGCGCGCTTCGGTGTATCGCATGGCCGCCGGCGGATCGCCGTCCACCGATCCGAAGTTTCCCTGCCCGTCCACCAGCGGATAGCGCATGTTGAAATCCTGCGCCAGGCGCACCAGCGCGTCGTAGACGGGCGTGTCGCCGTGCGGGTGATACTTGCCCAGAACCTCGCCCACGATCTTGGCGCACTTCCGGTAGGGCTTCGTGGAGGTAAGTCCCAGCTCGTACATCCCGAATAGAATCCTGCGGTGCACCGGCTTCAGGCCGTCGCGTACGTCGGGCAGCGCGCGCCCGATGATTACGCTCATGGCGTAATCGAGATACGACTTCTTCATTTCCGATTCGATATCGACCGGGGTCAATATCGACTGATTAAGTTCATCCGCCATTCGTTCCTCGCCCGAAATGTATGAACTGCATCGTCAGCGGCGGCCTGCTGCGTAGCACCGGCGAACGACCGCCAAAATGCCTCGCCTCTGAAACGGTGAGTTCCAAATCGCGTCCCGTCCAGCCATCCTTTTTCGCGCAGTGCCGCGTGGTGAAGTTAAATTTCCGTGCGCGCCAGGGTCGGTGTTGTAAAACCGATCACCCGATCAGGGCGCATCCGGCTTATCCTCTCCCGCGCGCCGCTGCGATTCCAAATCGTTCCGAACGCCAAACATATTCGGCCGCGGCTTCAGGATGAAGAAGATGAGCGCCACCAGGCCGATCTCCACCACGAATCTCCCGACATTCAAATAGAACGCCGTTCGCCAGAAGCCCGCCGCCGATGGGTCGGATCCCAGCGCCGCGTGCCATTTCCGGTAATTCCCCCAAATAGTCGAAGTCACCGGCGCGACCACGATCAGCCCTGTGAGACAAATCCACCACCGGCCCACGTTAAGCCAGGTTACGCTCCGTCGCTGCGTCGCTTCGTCCTGAAGGTCTGTTTTTGCCAGAGGGATTTCTCTTTTCCCTGGCACGAAGAGAGACTCTTCGCTTCGCTCGGAATGACGGTCCAATGAGTTTTTCAAGCGATTAAATATCCAAATTCACGACGTCGAGAGCGTTGTCCTGGATGAATTTGCGGCGCTCCTCCACGTTCTCTCCCATCAGCGTGGCGAAAATTTCCTCGGCCGCCACCGCATCCTCGAGGCGCACCTTCAGCAGCGTGCGCGTCTCCGCGTTCATGGTGGTGGCCCAGAGCTGCCCGGGATTCATCTCGCCCAGTCCCTTGAATCGCGTGATGGTGAACTCTTTTTTCGCGTCTTCAAGCACGTAGCTCAAAAGCTGCTGCGCGTTTTCCTTCACAGCCTTGTCGCCGTTACGCGTAATGGTGAACGGCGGCTTGTCGATCTCCTGGATTGCCTGGTGCAGGGTGCGCAGGCGCTTGTACTCGGCCGTGCCGGCCAGGGCCCAGTTGACGCGCTTTTCCCCGCCATTCTTGAGCACCAGTTCGTACAGGCTGTGTTCCTCATCGAACTCCAGCTTCGATTCCATGTTCATCTTGGCTTTTTCGATGGCCTTGGCAAGCTCTTGAAGCTTCTTCTTGTCGGAAAAATCGGTCTTTTTGTCGAGCTCGCTCTCGGCCAGCAATTCGATGAGTTTTGGATCGCGAAGGCGCCGGGCCAATTTCGCCGCTACTTGATCGTATTCCTGGATATTCAGCAGGAACTGCGTGAGCGCGCCTCCCTCGAACGCATCGCCGCCTTTCGCCTTCACCACGTGGTCTTCGGTGGCGCGCTTCATCAGCTCGCGCGAGAATTCGCGTTCGTCGCGGATGTAGCGCTCCATCTTCCCGCGCTTCACGCGATAGAGCGGCGGCTGGGCGATATAGATATGCCCTTTATCGATCAGCTCGCGCATGTGGCGGAAGAAAAATGTAAGCAGGAGCGTGCGGATGTGGCTGCCATCCACGTCCGCATCGGTCATCAGAATGATCTTGTGGTAGCGCACCTTGCCGGCGTCGAAATCTTCCTTGCCGATGCCGGTGCCGAGCGCGGTGATGATGGCGCGGATTTCCTCGTGTCCCAGCATCTTGTCGTAGCGCGCCTTTTCGACGTTCAGTATCTTCCCCTTCAGCGGCAGGATGGCCTGGTAGCGGCGGTCGCGCCCGCCCTTGGCCGAGCCGCCGGCGGACTCTCCCTCGACGATGAACAGCTCGCAGCGCGCCGGGTCGCGCTCCTGGCAATCCGACAGTTTTCCGGGCAGGCCGCTCGAATCGAGCGCGGATTTTCGCCGGGTGAGCTCGCGCGCCTTGCGCGCTGCTTCGCGGGCGCGGGCGGCATCAATGCACTTCCCGATAATTTTTCGCGCGATCGACGAGTGCTTGTCGAAATATTCGCCGAGCCTTTCGTTCACCAACGATTCGACCAGGCCCTTGATGTCGCTATTCAGCTTGCCTTTGGTCTGCCCCTCGAATTGCGGTTGCGGCAGTTTGACGGAAACCACCGCGACCAGCCCTTCGCGAACGTCGTCTCCATTGATGGACACTTCATCCTTTTGCTCCTTCAGCATCCCTGCCGCGTTGGCGTAGGAGTTGATGGTGCGTGTGAGTGCGGAGCGGAAGCCAGAGAGGTGCGAGCCGCCATCGACGGTGTTGATGGTGTTGGCGAAGGAGAAAATGTTTTCTGCGTAGCTGTCGTTGTATTGCACCGCGATTTCGATTTCCACCTGCTCGCGCTTGCCTTCCATCAAAATGGGCGAATCGTGCAGGGTGCCCTTGCCGCGGTTCAGGTGTTTGACGAACTCGGCGATGCCGCCGGTAAAGCGGAATTCCGCTTCCTTCTTGTTGGTGCTGCGCTCGTCCTCGAGAGTGATCTTCAGGCCCTTGTTGAGGAAGGCCAGCTCCCGGAGGCGCTGCGAAAGCGTATCAAAGCTGTAGACAGTGGCGGCAAAAATAGAAGGATCGGCATGAAACGTGATCTTCGTTCCGGTCTTTTTGGTTTTGCCCGATGCCTTGAGTTTCGAAGTGGGAATGCCTTTTTCATAAGACTGTTCCCACACTTCGCCATCGCGCCAGATTTCCAGATCGAGCCAGTCGGAAAGCGCGTTCACCACCGAGACGCCCACTCCGTGCAGTCCCCCTGACACCTTGTAGGTGTCGCTGTCGAATTTTCCCCCGGCGTGCAGTACGGTCATCACCACTTCAGCGGCGGGCTTTTTTTCCGTGGCGTGCATGTCCACGGGAATGCCGCGGCCGTTGTCGGTGACAGTGACGCTGTTGTCTTCGTGTACCACCACATTAATCTCGTCGCAATAACCGGCCATCGCTTCGTCCACGGAGTTGTCCGCCACCTCCCACACGAGATGGTGCAGGCCCAACTCGCCGGTCGAGCCGATGTACATCGCCGGACGTTTGCGGACGGCTTCGAGCCCGCCGAGCACTTTTATCGAAGTGGCGTCGTACTTGTGTCCGAGGTTTTTGGTGTCTGAACTTTCTTTATCACCCATGAATCGTGCGTCTCCTCAGTTGCAGGTAAGCTTGGGGAAAGGGTCGCGCGGATTTGTTCGCACTGTCCTTGCCCATTGGCCCCGCTCCAGCGCAAGCTCGCGTTCGAGCAGGGACTCGAAGGGTCTTGGTCGCCCCATCCCGCCTCGTTCCGAAAATTTCGGAGAGACGCGGCGAAGCGCCTTTTGTTCCCCTGCTGCGGGAGGGGAACGCTCACTGCATCGTTCTTCTTCGCGCTCGCCCGCTTGCAGCGTCGCAAAGCGCGCGCGGCACAGCACAAATTCGTTGCGAGTTAAGCGCTGTTTTGGCGATTTCGGAACAAGGTTAATTTTACCGGAAAGAACCTCGTTTCACAACACGATTCTATTGAAAGATATAATATATCCCTTTTATATTCAGTGGATTATAGATGTTTGTTATTGGGTCTCTCGCGGAAGGATAAGTGTTCACGCAATGCACTTGTGAGATGGAGTCGAGCGCGGATTATGTCCATTTTGAGCGCCGGGAAGGGCTCAAATCCGCATGGGCATCACAACGTAGCGGTAGCGGGTAGATTCGTCACCCAGTGGACGCAACTGGCCGGCGGACTGTTCGTCCTTGAGCTCGAAGCTGATGTCGCCATCCGCGGCGGCCGATAGAAAATCGAGTAGATATTGCGCGTTGAATCCGATGGTGATCGGCTCGCCGTTAAATTCCTTTTCGATGGCTTCTTTCGCTTCGCCATATTCGGGGCTGGAAGCGGAAATCTCCAGGCCTTCGTTGGCCAGTATGAATTTCACGGCGTGAGAACGTTGGTCGGCAAGTTGCGAAACGCGGCGCAGCGCGTCCTGGAGCTCTCCGCGGTTGATCACGACCGTCTTATTCGCGTCGCGCGGCAGCACAGCCTCGTAATTCGGGAATTGCCCCGTCAGTTTACGCGAAGTGAGCAGTCGGCCGCCAAACTGAAAGAAAAGGTGGCTTTCGTCCTGCGCGAATTCCACGACGTCGCCATCGCTGGCTTGCGCTGCCAAGCGCTGCACCTCGGTCATGGCTTTCTTGGGTACAAGCACACGCGTCTCGGATGAAAAACCCTCAAACTTGTGGTCGGTTTCGACCATCGCAAGACGGTGGCCATCAGTGGCGATCATGGCCAGCGAGTTAGTCTTCAGTACGAGTAGGGCGCCATTCAGCGTGTAACGCGATTCTTCCAGGGAGATCGCGAAAATCGTTTTTGCGATTACGTCCGCCAGTAGCTTGGCGGGTATTTTCAGTAGGGCATGGGGAAAGCTAGGCAGCGCCGGGAAATTATCCTTCGACATTCCCACAAGCTTGTAGGTCTTGCGATCACAGGTAATCTGCATCCAGTGGTTTTCGAGTAGTTTGAAGCGAATCTCTCCATCGGGAAGCAGCCGGACAAGTTCTAGAAGTTTTTTGGCCGGGATCGTCCCTTCGCCCTCTTTTTTGACTTTGGCATCGCAAGATGTCCGAATACTTAACTCGAGGTCGGTGGCCGTGATCGTGAGGCGATTGCCTTTCGCCTCGAAAAGCAGGTTCGAGAGAATGGGAATCGTAGTCTTGCGCTCGACGACGCCTTGCGTGAGCGACAGCTCGTCCAGAAGATCGAATTTCTTTACGCTGAATTCCATCTCGCGCGGTCCTTGTGCTGTATCTATTTTACTGCGGCTACTCTACTTCTTTTCTAAATTAGAATAAACACTATAAGAAAACACCGTCGCCGTCGCCGCAACTATGAATTTGTGGAAAACTTCATAAGCCCTAATGCGTGCGATGTTTGTCGTGTTGCCGGTAATATGAAAACCCACGCGCTAACTCGGAAAAAGTCTAGCCAGGCGGGATATTCGACCTCCCTTAGGCGTATTCCACAAGGCGTCCACAGTTGGAAGGAGCGCCCGGTGGGTTCCCCGAGCCTAAGCCTAACCGAACAAGTCGAGTAGCCTGTTGATTGTTTTGTTTAAATCTTTGTCCGACTGGCGCAGCAACCCGATTTTATTGATGGAGTGCAGCACGGTTGTGTGATGCTTGCCGCCGAACTGCTTGCCAATTTCCGGAAGCGACGCGGAAGTGAGCTGCTTGACCAGAAACATGGCAATTTGCCGCGGGTAGGCGATTCCCTTGGAATTGCTGCGGATCTTAAGATCTTGGGCGCGCAAGCCGAAATGCTCGCCCACGCGCTTCTGAATCTGCTCGATGGTGACTTTCTTTTCCTGGATTTCCACGATGGCCTTGAGCACCTGCTGGGCCGTGGGAAGATTGATCTCCACTCCCGTGAGCGAGGCATAGGCCATCAGCCGGATGAGCGCGCCCTCCAGTTCTCGGATATTCGATTTGATCGCCCGCGCGATATAGTCCGCGACGTCGTCCGGCAGTCGGACGCGTTCGCTTTCGGCCTTTTTCTGCAGGATGGCGATCTTCGTTTCCAGATCGGGTGGCTGGATGTCGGCGATCAATCCCCACTCGAAGCGCGAGCGCAGCCGTTCTTCGATCGCGGAAATTTCCTTGGGAGGGCAATCCGAAGAGATCACGATCTGCTTCTGCTGGTCGTGGAGCGCGTTAAAGGTGTGGAAAAATTCCTCCTGCGTCCGCTCGCGCGTGGCGATGAACTGGATATCGTCCACCATCAGCACGTCCATGTTGCGGAAGCGGTCGCGGAAGTTGGCCATGCGCTCGAAGCGGATCGAGGCGATCACTTCGTTGGTGAACTTTTCCGCGCTGATGTAGGTGATGCGCAGCGCCGGATTGCGCTGCTTGAGTCTGTGGCCGATCGCCTGCATGAGGTGCGTCTTGCCGAGACCAACACCGCCGTATAGGAACAGCGGGTTGTAGGATTTGGAAGGCTGCTCGGCTACGGCCATGGCTGCGGCATGCGCGAACTGGTTCGAAGCGCCGACGATGAACGACTCGAACGTGTAGCGGGGATTGAGCTGATGATTCGACGACTCGAAATCGAGCTTAGCCTGGGCGGCCGCCGGACTCGCGGGGGCAGGCTCCGATTCCGTGTAGACAAATTGTAGTACCAGCTCGGGCCGCCCGATTTCCGTGAACACCGCCTTGAGCAATTCGCCGTAAGTTTCCGTCAGGCGTTTGCAGAAGGTACGGGTAGGCACGCGAACCACCACGAGGTCGCCCTCCGCCCGTTCCTGCCGGGTTGGTCGAAACCATGTGGCGAAGCTGTGCGGATTTACGCGACGCTCGGTATGCTGTAAAACTTTATCCCAGATATTTGTCAAGAGATCAGCCTTCGCACGATTTCCACTGATGTGGAAATCGTGTGGAAATCCCACATCCCGTCAAGAGAGGGAGGTTTTCTTAGTCTGGCCTATTTGGGTGCATGCCGCAAGAACGCGCCCCGCGTTAGCGACATCTGATAAGTGCTCGCCTAAGATTGCAACTGCATCGGATACGCGAGGCGGGATTCTGCCTAAAAGCGGCGCGCTGAGCAAGAGAAAATTGAGCGAAGTTCGCTCGTAGACTCCACATCCAATTCACAGGATTTCCACAGTTCGATTTTTCGGTTGATTTCTGAAAAAACCCTCAGGTGCTGGGATGAAACCGGCGAAAGCGAAAGCAAAGCCCAATTTTCCACAAGCGTCATTTCAACAGGTCATTGCCGTCAGCGTTTGTGCGGTGGACGAAACCTGCTTGTCCGGGCGCGCAAACTCGGAAATTCCGTCGCGGTTACCGGCCCGGATTCCAGGACGCCTCGCACTCGAAATGGCAATTCCGATTCTCGAGATTGGCGGCATCGTCGAGCTGCGGCATAACACAGCCCTCGCGATGGGACATCCGAATTTTCGGCGGGCGCTTGGCATCCGCCACATCAATCTCGTTGACGTTGCCATTCCGGCAGGAAATCGAGGCAGTAGCGTGTAGCGGGCTGAGAAGGTAAGTGGGTCGATCCTCACGTAAGCCGCATGTATAATCCCTCGCATGTCAAACCTAGATCTGATCCGCTTTTGGGAGGAACACACCAAGCACGAATTTACGACGCGCGACACCGAAGCGACGCTGGCCACGATGGTGGAAGATGCCTACGTGAACCACGTGCCGGTAATGACCGGCGGGTACGGGAAAGCCGCCCTGCGCGATTTTTACTCGCGGGAATTCATTCCCAGCATGCCGCCCGATACGACGCTCACGCCCGTTTCGCGCACCGTGGGCGAAAACCAGCTCGTGGACGAGATGATCTTCTCCTTCACGCATACGCAGGAGGTTCCCTGGATGCTGCCGGGCATCGCTCCCACCAATCGCCGTGTGGAGGTTCCACTGGTAGCCATCGTGAGATTTCGCGGGGACAAGCTCGCGCACGAGCACATCTATTGGGATCAGGCCTCCGTGCTGAATCAGATCGGACTCCTGCCGGATGCTTCCCTGCCGGTTTTCGGAGCCGAAACTGCGCGCAAGGTGCTCGATCCGAAATTCAATTACAAGTCAGGCGTGAAATAGCTTTTCAAACGCTCCCAGTCGGAGCGAAGTTATTTCATTCCTTTGCTGGCATAGTGATAGTGCTCGCCGAAAAAATCCTTGGGTTCCGGCAACGTGTGCTGTCTGCTGGGCCACGAAATCGCCACATCGAATCGCTGGCTTGGATCGTCCTGAGGTAGAGCGCGGCAAGGCTACGGTTTTCCCTTTTGCATCAATGTCCCAATAGCTGTCGTAGTGCGGCCAGCGCAGTGACGGCGAGGCCCGCAGAGGGCGAACAGCCGCAGGACTTCTTCTTGCACCGTTGAGCTAATCCAGCCGGAAATTGAGCCGCTCGATCGAACGCGCCTTGCCGTTAGCTTCGTCCACGTCGATCAGCACCGTGTTCATCTGCACATCGCCTTCGGCCACCACGAATCGCGCCGGCATGGCGTCCAGAAAACGCTGCAAGACGCCCTGCTTTTCCATGCCGATCACGGAGTCGTGCGGCCCGGTCATGCCCACATCCGTAATGTAGGCCGTGCCGCCGGGGAGGACGTGATTGTCCGCCGTGGGCACGTGGGTATGTGTCCCCAGAACGGCCGAAACTTTTCCGTCGAGATGCCAGCCCATCGCCTGCTTTTCCGAAGTGGCCTCCGCGTGCATGTCCACCACAATCACTTTGACGTCCGGCGGAATCCGAGCCAGTTCGCTCGCAGCCGTGCGGAACGGGTCATCCAGCGCCGTCATGAACGTGCGCCCCTGCAAGTTTAAAATCGCGTAACCTGCGCCATTCTTCGCCCGGCCGATATAGAGCCCGCTGCCGGGCAAGCTCTGCGGAAAATTCGCGGGACGCAGCAGCCGCGGCTCGTGCGGGATGAATTCGGTAATTTCCCGCCGGTCCCAGATGTGATTTCCGCCCGTGATCACCTCGATCCCGCATGCCAGCAGGTCTTGGGCGATCCGCCCCGTGATCCCGAATCCGGAGGCGGAATTTTCGCCATTCGCCAGGCACAAGTCGATGTCTCGTTGCGAGAGGATATCCGCGAGGCGTTCGTGAACGATCTTGCGTCCGGGTGAGCCGACGATATCTCCGATGAAGAGGATCTTCAATTTTTTTGGTTCTCGCTTTCGATCGTTCGATTCCGGCGGGCGCGGAAATATGCAAGCAGCGCGGCATCCCAAGCCATCCGGTTCCATTCAGAGGAGACTCCGCCCGCGACTTTCGCGCGAAAATTCAAAATGCCGAAGATTCACCCGGGCGGCCGGCTAGAGCGGAGCGGTCCACTTCGCCGTGCGTGCTAGGCCCTGAACCCCACAAATAGGTGGGCGCCCTGCGCCTGCTTTAAGGCTTTCCCGAACCGGCAAGCCGGCGCGGGACATGCACAAGGGCGGGACGACGGGAGCACCCTGGGATCCAGTGTTGGTTCAAATAGGCTTTCGCAACGTCACCTGCGTTGCAGGCCATCTCCGCATTCATTGTAGCAGGGAATGTACGCTCCAATGATTCCGGAAATCGCGTAAATCACGGAGGTTTCGGCCTCAAAAGGAGATTCTTCCCTTCGCCTCGGAACTCACGAAATGATTACCAGGCGGCGCTTTTCAGCAATCGGTAGAAATCAGCCACCGGCGGAGCAGCCGAAAAAACCACCCCGCCGGCGCCGGTGTTAGAAGTGGAAGCCGATCTCCCCGGTAAACGTGCGGGGCGTCACGTAGTGTGTGCCGCTGAACGTGGAAAGGAAGTTGTACAGCGCGTACTTGTTCGTCAAATTGACCACCGTGAAGCGGACGCTCCATTTGTACCGGTCGCCGTTGAACAGGTTGTCGTCGCCCACCGCGAGGTCGAACAGGTTCCGCGGCTGGATGCGCGGCGGATTGCGGTCGTCGTTTTCGGTGCCTGGCGCCGGTATCTTGACGAGGTTTGACCCGTACTGCGTTGCCGGGCACAGATTCACGCCCAGCGGAGAGCTGAGCGGTGTGCCCAGCGGATTCCCCGGCGTGGGCGGGACTGCATGGATGGCGCCGCAAAACAGCCCGGCCTCGAACTGCTGGCCTGCGCTGAGCGCGGACACGTCCACGACCGAATCGGTGCCGTTTGGACCGTTGGCGCAGTCCCCTCCCGCGCAAGGCACCGGCCCGGCCACAAGTCCGCTGTCGTAGCGCCAGTTGAAGCCGAGCCAGGGACCTCGCGCCCAGGGTTGATACTGCAGGTGAGTCGTCTGGTTGAAGGACTCGTCGTGGTCGATGCGGAACACGGAAATCCCCGAGGGGGTGGCGCCGGCTCCGCCGATTTGCGGCGTGAAGAAACGCGCGGCCACATGCGACATAACCATATAGGCCGTCAAACCGCGGAAGTTCGTCAGGTTCACCCGGCCCGTGAGTCCGGTGATCTTGGAGTTATGCCACTCGATCGGGAAGGTGATCGGCGTGTTGCCCAGTACGCTGAAGTCGTAGGCGTTGTGCGTATATTTCCACAGGTATTCGCCATCGAAGACCACATGGCTGCCGAATGCCTGCTGCAAGCCGACGTGAAATTCGTTGCGATAGCCTGGACTCAGCAGCGAGTTTGCGCCCGGTGTGCACAAAAGCAGCGGAGACAGCACCGCGGAGTTGCACCCGGTGCTGGAAAGAATCAGGTTTTCATTGAAGGGAGTTTCCATCGTGCGGGCATAGGAAATCCGCAACACCGTGTTGCTCGGCTTGATGTTGTATGCAACACCCAGCCGTGGCTCCGCTTGCTGTGCCTGCGTAAGGCCGTTATACAAATCCCCGCGTATGCCCAGATTGAACGACCAGTTCCCTTTGTTGATCGTGTCCTGGACGTAGAGCCCGAGTTCCTTCACGTCTGTGCGCCCGCGGAACCCGTATAGCGTTCCTCCCCGAGTCAGATCGTACGGGGCGAGGTCCGTGCACGGAGATTCAAAGGGGTTGCCATTGGTATTCAGGCAGGAGTTGCCGTTCGCATCCGTGAGCGAACCAAGGAAGTTCGGATCGACGATCCCCAGGTTATCGTGCTCGGTCAGAAACGTTTGCTGGTACACCGCGCCAGCCTTGATGTTGTTGATGCCCTTCACGTACGAGATGCTCGCCCGCGCTCCCGCATTGGTCAGGAAGCGAAGCTGAGAAACGGTTTCCAATTGCAGGTTGGGAATCAGGTCCGCGAAAGGGTTCCCGCTGGGATAGTAGTTGTATTGGTCGTGCCTCACGTACGCGCCCATGGTAAGCACGGCGTTCGGACTCAGAATGTGCGTCCAGTTAGGCGAAATGTTGAAGGTGCGAATCTGCGAGCGCTGGTCCGTCGGACCGGCCGGCAGGCCATTAGGACCCAGGCCCGAATTATTCACAACCACGCCGTTCCAAGCGGTCGCCAATTGTGAATCGAATGAGTTGGGCGTTTGGAACCAGGAGCGGCTGAGGTTTAGGTCCAGGTGAGCGGAATCCGCCTGCGAAAATTGATAGTCTAGGCGGTCGAAGAAATTCTCTTCGTTTCCTTTGTCATGCATTACGGTGAACTCGGGTCCATCGAGGAATCGGCCGGTATTGAGCCCGTTCGCGGCAATAAAGTTTCCCCATTTCGTGCCACCAAAACCGAGGTTAAAATCGACATTGCCGGTGCCGAACGTGCCGTATGAAGCTGTCACGCCGCCATGGGGTGTGGTCATTCCCTGCCCCGATCGCGTCGTCACGTCGATCACCAGGCTGGTCTTGTCGCCGTATTCGGCCGGCGGCGCTCCCTCGATCACTTCCATGGATTGAACTGCGTCCGCGGGGATTTGGTTGGAAAACACTTTGCTCTGCTGGTCCGTGATCGGCTCTCCGTCCATGGAGAACGAATTCTCGGCATGGTCGCCCAATCCGTGAAAGAGGCCGTTCGAGTCCGCCGCCACTCCCGGACTTGTCAGCGTCACCAGTGAACTCAGCGATGATGAAGGGCTTTCCAACGGAACCTCCTGGAACAATTGGCGCGAAATGTCGGTGTGGGCGGTCGAGTCCGTCTCCAGCAGATCTCCCGCCGCTTCCAC
>DATLST010000334.1:0-63717 GCA_035534055.1 Candidatus Acidiferrales bacterium
CCACCACATAATTGTGCCCGTGCCCATACGGATTGCTGCACTTGCCGTAGAGCCGCTGGTTCTCCTCCTCGCTGAATTCAGCCCTGTGCAGCCGGTGCGAGGCCGAAAAGCGGTAGCGTCGCGTCAGCGAAATCTTCAACGCTTGCGCCATGCGCGCCTCTCTCCTGTTTGTGCGGCGCGATCGTCGTCCCGCGCGGCGCCAGGCTGCGCGGTGCAATCCGCGAATAAATCCGGCGATTCATAGACCCGCACGCGGTCGAGCGTTCCCTGGGTAATCTTCGGCTCGAGCAGCCGCCAGATCGCCGCTGCCACGTTCTCGCATGTCGGAATTTGTCCCGCCAGCTCGGGCACTTCGTAATTCAAATGCCGATGGTCCATGCGGTCCATCACCTCTCGCTGGAGAATCTCTTTCAGCTCCTTCAAATCCAGCACCATTCCGGTTTCCGGGTCGGGTTCGCCCGCGACCGTCACTTCCAGCACGTAATTGTGGCCGTGCCCGTGCGGGTTATTGCACTTGCCAAAGATGCGCCGGTTCTCCTCCGGCGAAAATTTCGGATTGTGATAAAAATGCGCCGCGGAAAACTCGATCTTGCGCGTCACTCGTATCATCGCATTCCCTTGTGCGTTCCTTTGCGCTTCCATGCTGCAAGGTCTGCTCTTTAGGGGATGGAGCCTTCAACTCCGGCATACATCCCGCATGCCCATCAGCGGTTTTAACCCCTGAGGCAAGCTTTCGATTTTTGCGATTCTTCGGAAGCGCGCCTCACGTCGCGTATTTTCGTCCCTTCCAGGTGACCCCGCCCCGCGTGTTCTTCCACCACGACGCAATCAGCGCGGCAGTATAGAGGCATGCCCCCACTGGATAGTATTGGATGAAAGAACCCGGATAATGATTCCGCCGAAGCCACCCTTCATACCATGCCCACGGCCGCACGAATAATAGCGCAGCCGCAATCGCCAGCAGCCAGTCCAATGTCCCGCGCACGAACAGCTCCCACGCGAGCGCACCACCCAGCACCGCGCCCAGCAACGGCGTTGCCGCGTCGATTTCCAGCGCGATCCCTCCCAGGCTTCCTCCGAAAAGCGGGTATAGATTCTTCGTCCAGCCTTCCCACATCGCTCCGAGCGACCGGTACATCCGCGTTTGAACGATTCCCTGCCCCGGCGCGAAATAAATCCTTCGGCCCGCCCGCTTCACTCGCTTCGCCAGTGCCACGTCTTCCAGAACTTCGCCCGCCATCGCCGCGTGGCCGCCGGCTTCCTCGTAGGCATCACGGCGCATCAGAATATATTGGCCGTTGGCGGCGGCGTCGGGAGACTTCGCGTCATTCACCCGGTCGAAGGAATAGCGGTGCGACAATCGCCAGTAAATCAGCGGGATCAGCGCCCGCTCCCACACGGTCTCGATCTGCTGCTCCGGCGAATACGACACCAGGACCGCGTCGTGGCTCGCCGCGTCTGCAAGCGCTCGTCCCGCCGAACCCGGCAAATGATTCGTATCCGCATCGGTAAAAAGCAGCCAGTCGCCGCTCGCGGCCGCGGCTCCCACCGACACGGCATAATTCTTGCCCGTCCAGCCGGCTGGCAGCTCATCGATGCCGCGAACCTTCAGCTTCGGGATGCGCGCGGCAAGCTCGGCCAAAATCGCTCCCGTTCCGTCGCTCGACTGGTCGTTCACCACGATCACTTCGCCCACTTCGGCCTGTGCCGCCACCGACTCCACCGCGCGCCGGATCGAGGCTTCTTCGTTTCGGACAGGAATGATCGCGGAAATCAAGGATTTTTGAATCCCCATCCGTGCGGGAACTGCTAAACTATGCGGTTTGGGTTGTGGTCAATTTGATTATAAGGCCCTTGGGCGGCGGATTGAAACGGAAACTCAAAACAGCGCTTGTTCTGGCATTTATCGCGGGATTGGTCGCGCTCTTCATCTATCCTGATTACCGGCAGGGCGAAGCCAGCATGCGCGGACGGCCGGCGAAGAATTTCGAGTTTACCCTCAACGGAAAACCCGAGCAGATCTCCGACTTCCGCGGCAAAGTCGTGGTCCTGAATTTCTGGGCCACCTGGTGTCCGCCCTGCGTGGAGGAGACGCCCTCGCTCATCCAGTTGCAGAAGCGCATCGCACCCCTCGGCGGCACCGTCCTCGGAGTCAGCCTCGACGACGACCAATCCGCCTACCTCAATTTTCTGAAGACCTACAAGATCGCCTTCCCTACGTATCGCGACCCCACCAAGCAAAGCGCCATCGACTACGGCACCACCATGTATCCCGAGACCTACATCATCAACCGCCAGGGCCGCATCGACCGCAAGATCATCGGCCCTCAGGATTGGACCAGCCCGCGCATGCTCGCCTACATGGACTCCATTTTGAACGACAAGTAGTCTCCGTAAATTGCAGCGGCTGTAAGAGATTTGCGACTGTGCAAACGGCGGCTAACCTCTGATCCTTTGCGAAGGTCAGATGAAAAAGACCTTCCCCTCTTCGCAGGACTCCAAGGACAAGGCACCCGAAAATTCCGCAAGCTCATACTTGGTCGCGTGAAAGGGCGGGCCACCCACCGACAGCCCCCCTATGAGGGAACAATCGTATGGTTTCTGCCGCCTTGAGTTATTCATTCGCGGACCGAAAGGCCCGACTTTTGCTAGGGCCAGCAACGGCATTTAGCCTTCCAACCATCGACTATGGCATTGACGTTCGGAACGACATCTCCACTCAAGTTGTCCCATAGATAAGCGCCAAAAGAGTCCCAGTGTTGATGTTCAGCCTTTTCGGCTTTGTAAGTCCCAAATCGCTCATTGAGGAACGCGAGCACATCCGGCCACATAACCTGTGTTACTCGGGGGAGTTTCTTATTTATCCGGCTGCCGAAGCAAACTATACGAAAGACATAATCTCCACTCTGGTAGCTCTGTTTCTCATAGAGTCCGTTCGCCGCCGCCACGATAGACTCGTCGTTTTCCACAATGCCGATTCTTCGAAGGACGTATTCCAGCGCATGACCATTTCCAGGGGCTTTCCAAGGGCCATTCAACTGGCAGTGCCCTGTTTTTGATTCAGCGAAGATAATGTCGATTTTGTCCGCCGGAATCTTAAGCCGCTGCGTGTCATCTTGGTATTCTCGAGAGTGTGGAAATCTCACGGCCAGCACATCTACATCAGTACGTGGACCTCCGTTGCCGTGAGCGATAAAATTTGGGATTACAAAATATCCGTTCAGCCTCAAATACCACACCGCAAGTTGTTCAAACGCGTCCATCATGATCTCCAGAGTAAGTTCTGAGGAACCGTTCTAGCTTGGGCGATAATTCCATCAAGGCATGGTGGGCGGCATCACCCGTCCGGGGATCAAGAACCGTGTGCACGCGGGTGCAATTCACTCATAGATGTCAATTCCTCGGAGCTTGGACCATTGCCAGAATCACGCTGTCAGGAACGCCTGCGTCCTTTAATTCCTTTAGTGCCGTCGGGCTGGTCTCGAAAGAGCAAGAGGCGGTTTTGATTTTAGCAACAATGACCTCGGCGCTGAGCCCTGCTTCGACCATGTCTACCACATCGCCGTCGCTGAGGGAGACTTGAGACTTAGTCTGAGTAGACGTTCCCACACCCTGATTCGCCATCTCTTCTTTGATTCTTTCGGCGCCAGTCCCGAAGGCGAAAGTAACATGCTCCTCTTTCTGGGTGCGAGGATCGGTGAAGAACAAAATCACACGGTAAGGCGGCTGAGGGCGACGGTTCGAACCGGTCCAGTACAGAATTTCCCCACTACGGTTTTCGCCAGGCACGACTGGGGATTGCGACTTAAAATAAGGTCCTTCCCAGGAAGCGATCGCTGTTCTTGCTTGTTCAAGCAGTCTGTTGTCGGATTTTGCGTCCCGATATTGTCGGATCGCTAATCCGAGCGAATAGCCTAGCTGGTTGTAGTCCGGTTGCTGTGTCACTGTGTACGTACTACTTGATGTGCCCGAGATTGACCCTATCCCCCCGCCTAAATTCGTTATCGTGTAATCACCATTGTCCACGCCAGAAATAGTGTATTGGCGTTGAAGGGGAGGTGGCGGCGGTTGCGGAAAGTTTCTACCTTTCCAGTTCTGCGCTACTGAGAGTTGGATCTCATACTTAATTTCATCGAGGGAAACATGTCGAAGCTGCTGGCCAGTTCCGTCGAGCACGAAGAATTTCGCGTCGTCCACGGCGAAAGCCATTGCCTCCTTGCTTGCGATGCTGACGTTGAGAAATACATCACTTGGAAACTGCTCCGTTTGACCCAGGTTTGCGGTCACTGTCGCGCTGCCACCAAAAATAAATTGACCAACAGCAGGAGCCAATTTGCTCTCCTGCTGCCACCACGCCTCGTAACCTTGGAGGGTCTTGCGAAGCGCAACGGTGACGCTTGTCGTCTTGGTTGCTCCGTTTCGAACAAACGCCAAGTTTACAGTCTCACCTTCTTTTTTACCCGCAATCGATTTCAGCGCTTCCGACGCCCCGACTCCCTTAACGGACGTTCCGTCCACCGACAGAATCACGTCGCCGGGCAAAATACCCGCATTCGCGGCAGGACCACCTGGCAAGACGGTCTCAATCTTGTAACCCGCGTCGGTGCCTTTTCCATTTATTCCGATCATGCCGTCGTTCTCGTGTTGAGCCACGGCGATAGAGCCTCTAAGCCACTGATCTTTCATTTCGACGGGCGCCAAAGAAGTCGGCTGTTGAGCTCGGAGCGAAAGCCAAGGCGATAGCGCAAATACAAGCACCAAGGCAAATCTTACGGAAGAAAGGCCCGCTCTCATCTTTGCCTCCGAATCATTTTCACGACGGATACTCGAGATAGACTCACCCAATTAATTCACTTTATAATATACTCTAGGTGAAGCGAGGACCACGTTGCCCTGTCAGATTAGTGTCCAATAAATAATAATAATGTGCCGCCGCATTCTTACGATTCATCTGATTAACTCGATATCTTTGCGGCTTGGAGGATAGCGATGAACTTGACTTACGAAAATCTAACTGCATTTGTGCGGAAGCACGAATCGGTAACAATTCTCGACACACAGGGCAGGGCAAGAAAACTGCCCAGCGGCGAAACAGATGTACTCGATGTTATCGGCAAAGCAGATCGGTTTGTAGTAGAAGACAAATGGTATTCCAGAGATGAATTTGAAGCTCTCATGGACCAGTCATAGGAATGGTGCAGGAACAGCGGTATAAGAACAAGAGACCGGATGGGGCACCCTGCTACTCGGGGTGTTCCGGAGAAGATAATCGGCCCAACGCGATTGTCTTGGCGGTGTTCTCCCCAGGCTCTGCGCGTAGTTCCAGATGATCCAGCCACTTGATACTCGTGAAGCATTCCCCGCCGGGAACAACCAGGCGAACCGGCCCCCCATGCTCCACCGGCACACCGCCTTCGTCGAGACGAATAGCGAGCAGAGCCCGTTCGGCTTGGTCCCGGGGTAGAGGAAGACTGAAATCTCCCGCGCTGGCCTGGACGTAACGAGCCTCGGCACGCGGCTCCGCAAGCGCCAGCACCGTTGCCAACAGAACTCCTCTCCATTTCAAGCCGGGAACAGTCCAACCCTCCAGGCAAGTAAAATCTTCCGTGAGATTCTGCTGCGCTAACCGCTCCAGGTCGGCGAGTGTCAATTTCAGAGACCGCGCAACAAGGCCGTCGACCCGCAGCACATGGGATTGCATGCCTTCTTCGCTTCCAGCGCGGTGGACCGGCAGCTTCTCTCGAACTTTCGGCTCTTCTCGCATGCGCTCCTCTTCCCGTTGCCGCTGTCGAATACCGTTGTATCACCCTTCCTGGATCGCAGCCACCCTGCATCGATAGGCGCGCAATATGACGGGCAAGGAGCATCGTCGCGCCGCACGAAAATATTTACGGAATGCAACGGCGCCGCAAGAAAGCTGGCCTAAAGCCGCCCATCGGATTAAAATCCGCCCGCGGACAACGTCCATCAGAGAAAAAGAAAAGAGGAGAAACGTCATGAAACGATTCATTTCCTGCGCTCTTGCATTCGTCGTCATCGGCGGTTGTTTAGTCGCCGCCTTCGCTACTAAACGCGCCTCCGCGGCGGTCGATCCGGCTCTGCAGGCCGATCGTGCATGGGTCGCGGCCATGGAAAAAGGCGATCATGCCGCCATCGCCAAGCTCACCGACGCGGACTTTACTTGGATCGACACGGACGGCGTCATGTGGGCCCGCGAGGACGCGTTCCGCGCCGGCCTCAAGCCTCTGGTTCCCGGCGGCAACGACGTCAAGATCGTCGAGCACAACTACGGCAAGGTCATCTGGATTCAGGAAAACGTGGGCAATAAATACGCCGCGCATTTTTGGGTCGAGCGTCCGTCCGGTTGGAAGCTGCTGCACAACAGCGAAATCGCCACGCGTCCGCGCAGCGAGAATTCCGATCGCATGCCCGACTATGCCATTCCCTGCGTCAACCCCTGCCAGGAAGTTCCCTTCAAGGCCATAACCCCTAACGAGAAGGCCGCGCTTGCCGCTTGGCAGGAGCAGGAAGACGGCAAGCCCGAAAACTGGCACAAGCACGTGGCCGACGATAACGTCGTGGTCAGTTCCTATGGCCTGATGACCAAGAACGATCGCTGGACCATGATCCAGAAGTTCGAGCAGGAGCGCCATCCCAAGGTGGGCACCTCACCCGTGTTGTGGATGCGCATGTGGGACTTCGGCACTGCCGTCGTGGCCGTCGCCTGCCAGCCCAACTACGGCGGAAAATCCTACTGGGCCAGCCGCATCTTCGCCAAAAATAAAGATGGCCTCTGGCAAATGATGGAGAGCTATCACACCACCATTCAAGCCTCTCCCATTCTCACCGAGCCGCAAGGCAAGTAGCTCGCGCCTCGCGCGCCGCTTTCGGGGCGCTCAGTCTTTGTCTCCACTGGGCGCCGCCTCTTCAGAATTTCGAGGCGTCTCGCGGACTGAAAATTTAAGAATTGGACTGCTCCAGGAAACCGCTCCGGAAGAGCTCGCATCCGAAAAATCGTGGCAATTCGGCCAGTTTTGGACGCAAATGGCGCTGTAAAACGTGCCTTCGCGACCAATTTTAGCCGCTTTTGGCGCCTTTATGCACGGCGGCGACCGGCTCCGGCGTTGCGCGGCTGATCCCCGCCCCAGCCATCGCCAGCGGTGGCGATCATCGCAGCTTTCTCGGTCGATTGCCGGTCGATTGCCGGTGAAATAGCGCGACACTGGAAACAGATCTCGAGTTCCGGGATCGGGATTATAGCAGGGCCGCTCTTTTCAGAGTGGCGAGGATCGAAAGGCTCGCGACGAAGCGATTCTGTGTGCAACACCTTGATCGGGTTCCAAAATAAAATCCAAACAAAAGAACAAATGGAACTTTGCGCGAGCGAGACGGGAACAAAAAATGTGCATATGCCTCCGATCATAGGAGGAAGTCGGGTGGGGTATGACTCGCCACACGAGGGTTCGTGTGCGGGGGGGGGCAGCGATAAGACGGGCATCGACCAGAACCTTGGCCTACCGACGGCCTTCATTTACGGGACAATGTTTGGCGGCGGCATGAGATTCGATCACCCGAACCTCGAAGGCTCCGGAGCAAAAGGGCCGGATGCCGGCGCTCACTTCGGCGAGGCTCGCTTCGGACCTCACGGACGCTTTAGCCCCGGCGAGACCAACCTTACGGCCACCGTACGGATCAACCTGGGATATCTGGAGGAAAATTCCGATGACAAACCGGCAATCACAGCTACGGGCGTGGACCCATCCACCGGGGAGCTCTGGGCCGGAATCGGAAGTGCTCTGATTCACTTCAGCCAGGACGGAAATCCCATTGAAATCTACTATCTCACCATGAACGGCGTACCTCTGAAACCGTCAGCTTTGCTCATCGAACCCGATCGCTTCCTCATTGCGGCGGGCCCTTGGGGAATCTTCGAATTTGCCCGCCCGAGATAATCGCTTCGAATCGCTAGACCGCAATTCCCTCGCAGCGGCCCGTTCGGCACCGCTGGCCTAGCCTTTCCCCGCGTCGAAAAAATCCTTCACTAGATAACGAAAGAAATATGCGTTATCCTTTCGTTAGGAAATCGTTAACGAAACGATCTTTTCGCAATGGCGGCGCCAACGAAACCGGACAGACGTCTCGGGACTTACGTTGTTAAGTCCTTCAAGGCAGTTGCAAAAAATCTATCTTGTTGGTCCATCTGGCTTTGTTCTGCGCCGTGGTGGACCTAATTTGGCAGCTGTTGGACCCAAGCTTTTACTTGCGACTAGGCTGGCGGTAAGCAGGCGCGGTCTTGTGTTCGTTTGGCTTTGACTCGCAGTCGGGATGCTTCGGTTGCCGTTGCCATGCCAGTACGCGCGTCATGGCGGCGTTTCGACTTCCTCTCGCATTCCCTCTTGTTCAAGAAAGCTGTCGAAGGTTAAACCCCTGTAGTCCACCCTTTTCGGCTCGTTCCTTACGCTCATTTTAGTTCCGCAGATGACGCGATGTGTTTGCTAGACTACGCTATCGCGTTGTCCGCGATTGCAGGCGTAGCAAAGTGTTTCCAGGTTAGCCAAGCTATCGCTCCCGCCCTTCGCGAAGGGAAATCTGTGATGGACTTCGAGGCGAACACCGACCCCGCTGGCACCGCACCGGACGCAGGCAAAATGATCGTGCTTCAGAACGAAGAATCTCTTCCGTAGGGACAACGCTTCTCGCTTGCGAGGTTGAGTCTCCGGCGCTGACTCATCGAGCTTGGACACCGACTCGTCGGTGACGGACGCGGCGGCTTTGACTAGGGCTTTGCGCCAGGACCCGAACCGCCGAGTTATCGTGTCATGTGAAAGAGGAAATTCATATTTCCTGAGGTCGTCCTCCTGAGGCGAGCGCCCTTCTTTCTCCAGCACCTTCTCCCACAGTTCGATCAGTATGCTGATTAGCTCCTCATCGGTCGCTTTCATGAAACGAGTGGTTTTCAGGCCTGCAAGCTGCAACGCCCGGCGCAACGAGCCGAAATGTCTCACGATCGCGTTATGACTCACGCGTCCAACCCGCTTGAGGTCCTTCTTTGTGACGGTTTCCGATCCAGTGACCTTCGTAATCCGCTGTAATTCGGCCAACAGAGAGGCATCGTCGTAATCGATCAAGAAATCTATTTTGAAGCGCTGCATACTGAGAACCTTGGAGTTCTGCTCCTATTAGTGCCATTTACACCAGAGCTACTTCACGGTCGAAGTTAGGCTTCTTCTCGGCGTGGAGCTTTAAGGCCACACCACAAACCGCTGCGATGCGCTCGAGCATCGTGAGCGAGTGTCCCGTATATTCGGCGTCTTCCAAGCGAGCAATCACGGACTGTGTCGTGCCAACTTTCCTGGCAAGCTCGGTTTGGGTCAACTCCGCATCTTCCCGCATCTCACGCACGAGGAGAGCCAAGTCAATCTGGTGCAAGCTGCGCGCGAAGGCCTTCCGGTAAGTCGCGCTCTTACGGGCACGCTGCTCGACAAATTCGCTGTGTCTATCGCGTTTGACAGTTTGTTTCATTGGCCCAGCTCCTTCAAGATGGCTTCTCTTTCCTTCCGCGATCCTGTGTACTGGTTGCGATACTTCAACCAAAGCTTTTTTAGTTGCTCTGCCCTTGTAATCTCGCCCGGCGGAGTCTGTTCCGTTTTCTTTTGAAATCCCGGCGTAATCACGATCAGCTTTCCAGGCTGGTAGAAGAAGAGAACTCGAAAAATCCGGTCGAATTGCTTAACTCTTAGCTCGAATATGTCGTCCGTGAGCTTCTTGACGAACTTTCCCTGCATCCGGTTGCCGTAGACGCGCAGGCGGTCGATAAAAGCATCCATGCGGGCCGCAGCTTTGTCATCCAGCGCATCCAGGAAGTCTCGGGCAGGTACTCGCCCGTTCGGGAGATCTACATACTCAATCGTGAATTCGCCGCTCAATTTCGAGCCCGTCGATTGGATTATCGCATAATTGCTATAACGCAATCAACGAAATCCCGAGAGGGCCAGAAACGCGACCGGAGCACATCGAGGACGAGCACGCAGCAAAAAGCCCTGCCGGTTCCTTCCACCGGCAGGGCTCGCTACTGGACCTGACCGAGACTTAGATTATTGCGCCGGGGGACGCTGAAAGCGGCGCCGGCGCCCTCCTTGCTCGAGCGTCAACCCCGAAGGCAGCGTGAAAAACGATGGCTGCGGCTCGCCCGGAACGATATTGCTCAATTGATAGTTTGAAGTGCCTCTTGACGAATCGACACGCGAACTCTGAACAACGATTTCCAACGAGGGCGCAATCCATGTGGTCGAGGTGATGGTAATCGGCTCGGCATTGCCGATCTGCCCGGCCGGGATCGTTCGGACGATTTGAGTGCCGTTCGCCGGCACACCGGAGATCGTGTTGCTCCCCAAGTCCGTTTTCTGCATATTTTTCGAGTCCTTCCCTTCGCGGGGAGGACGGGCGCCTGGGGGCGGCGTCTTCAGCGTCATCTGGCGATATGTGCCCTTGGTTACGTTGATGAAATACCTCATACCGGCCGCCACGTTGGTAATGGCGATTGTCTTCGCTGTGGAACTGCTGCAAGTGGGAGAATTGGGATCTGCGTCGGGTGTTACGGCCTCGTACGTGTCCCCGTTCCCATCACGGGCGATGATCGCACATTCCGTCCGCGAAATTGTGTTTCTGCCATTGAGAGTTTCATTAAGCTTGCTGACAGCCTGGGCCGAAAAAGGGTAGCAGGTCACAACCTTTCCGCCGAATCCCGGGCCTCCGAAAAAACCCATGCCGGGTCTGCGTGGACCCGGCCCCTGCGCTATCGCCACGGCGCCAAACACCAGCAGCGCCAGAGCGCCAGCGGCACCCGCTATTGCCGATCCTTTTGCCGTCATAATCGTTCCTCCATCTGAGTGTGTTCCAAGGCTATTCATTCACGGCCCTTACGAACCTCTGATGATATTCAAAGATCGGGGCCAAAAAGTTCCGGGAAAAGGACATTGATTTTTCAGATTGGATTGAGCCGCGCGTAAACCAGACTGGATTGATTCTACCGCGGAGCTATGGCTTTGAGTCGTAAGGCGTTACTTGGGCGCGCGGTCAAGAACGTGGCCGTATCGCGGGATAGCGACCTATGCAGGTTGTTGTCAGCGCCGTGAACACGATTTGGCGTCTTCCGCATCCGTTCCCCGGTGCCTGCGATGGGAAAAGCGCCGCACTCGATCCCGGAGCCAATTCACAGCACCTATACACTGAAAAAAATCCACAGAAAAATAGAAAAGGTGACTCATGGCCTGTCGCAATGAATTCGTTAGTACGCGATTCTGACTATCCACTCCGCGCCTATCCGCCTTGCGCCCTACCTACTTGCTTGGCGGGCGATGGGCCATTCATCCTAAGTTTGGTTTGAATCCCAAAGCGCTTCCATCGTTCGGGGGGCGTCCGCAGATTCGGATGGCGATGAACGATCGTCGAAATGGAGCCGGGAGCGCTGGATTTCATGCAGATGGTCGTGCAGTTGCTGGAGAATTTCCTCACGCGGCCCTTCCTCCAGCACGCGCCCGAGAAAATCAAGCGCGAAATGAGCGATATCGTGGTGATGCACCTCTTCTTTGGGGAGCATTTCACTGAACTCAAGCCAAGTCTTATGCAGCAAGTCGATTTCCTGGGGAGCGAGGCCAGGAGCGCGGGACCGAGATAAAAGATCCGTTCGTGACCGGCGTTAAAACCTCAAGCGTCGCCCTTGGTCGCGGCTCCGGCATTCTCTCCCACGAGATGCCGATTTCACGAGCCTGTTCGGTGATCGCATTTTTGCGGAGCTTTCCGCAACGATCGTTCCCGACGGAAGATTCTCCGCCGCGCGGAGAATCCCTTCCCAGAGATCGTTGGCGGCCACGACGGCGAGCCGAACCGGCTGAACTTCTTTTCCCGTTGCCGCGGGCGCGCCCTCCCCAACGGCACGGCAGCGCCCAGAGCGGCAACGGGAAGCCACGCTACAGCGCCGCCACGCCCCGCTCCTGGTTGCGAATGCGAATCGCTTCGTCCACCCTGGAAATGAAAATCTTTCCATCGCCGATTTTGCCGGTTGCCGCATTCTTCACGATGGAGTCCACCACGCTTTCCACGAGCTTGTCGTCCATCACGATCTCGATTTTGATCTTCGGCAAGAGATCGACGCTGTATTCGTGCCCGTGATACGTCTCGGTGTGTCCCTTTTGGCGTCCATGCCCGCGCACTTCGGAAACCGTCATACCGTCGATACCCGTATCGATGAGAGCTTTTTTGACCGCTTCGAATCTTCCCGGCTGCACAATCGCTTCGAGCTTTGTCATCTCTTCGTCTCCTCGCTTTAGGACGTGCATGGCACGTCGTGGCTCTCGTCTTACCGCTCGCTGCCGAACTTCGGAGATTCTCCGACCCGGCTCCCGACGGGCCGAATCGCCGGGAACCGGAACCGCTCCGCCGGAGGTTGCATCAGGATGTGCGCGGAAACGCTTTGGACAAGCTCGGAGCATCCACGGCGGAAGCCGAACTCTGAGACATCCCTGCCGGCGCGGCAAAGGGCGAAATCATGTACTCGGGATAGGCGGAGATGCCGTGCTCGTGCAGATCCAAGCCGTACATTTCGCCTTCTTCGGAAACGCGCAGAGTTCCCGTTGCATTGACGGCGTACATCACGGCAAGCGCAACAACGAACGTAGCGATTGTGATCGTTGCGCTGCCGATCGCCTGCGCGATGAGCAATTGCGTTCCGCCGCCATAGAAAAGTCCCTTTAGCGGGGCGGAATTATCCGGAGAGACGGGGCCCGTCGCACCATACTTTCCCACAGCGAACAAACCGAGGGAGAGAGTTCCCCAGATGCCGCACATGCCATGCACGGGAACCGCGCCGATGGGATCGTCGATTCGGAACCACTCGAGCAATTCGACACCCATGCAAACGACCACTCCAGCGACGCCTCCGAGGAGAATCGCACCCGTCGGGCTGACCCAATAGCAAGGGCAGGTAATGGCGACGAGCCCGGCCAGGAATCCGTTGGTTGTGAAACCTGCGTCCCACTTCTTGCTCATGAAGTAGGCGTAGAACATGGCGGTGAGGCCAGCCGCGCATGCGGCGAGCGTTGTATTGGCCGCGACACGGCCGATGCCTTCGAAATCCATCGCCGAGAGGGTGCTGCCGGGGTTGAAACCGTACCAGCCAAACCAGAGGATCAAACCGCCGGTGACTGCAATCGTCAAATCGTGCGGCAGCATGGGAGCGCCACCGTCGCGCTTGAACTTGCGGCCAAGGCGCGGACCAAGAACAATCGAACCCGCGAGCGCGATGAAGCCCCCGATGGTATGGACGACCGTGGAACCCGCGAAGTCATGGAAACCAGTACCCAAAGAAGGAAAGAAGTTTCCAGCGCTGCCCATGTTGGCGAGCCAGCCGTCCGGCCCCCATGCCCAGTGACCAATGATCGGATAAATGAACCCGGAAACGGCCAAGCTGTAAAGAAGGTCGCCGACGAAGCCCGTGCGGCCAATCATCGCACCGGAGGTGATCGTCGAGCAGGTGTCCGCGAAGGCGAATTGGAAGATCCAGACCGCCAGGAACGCGACGCCCGTGGTCTCATACGTTGCCGGCGCGCCCTGGAGGAAGAACCAGTGGTAGCCGATGAAGCCGTTGCCGTGGCTGAACATGAACGCGAAACCGATGGCGTAGAAGAGAATGCCGCAAAGGCATGTGTCCACGACGCATTCCATCAGCACGTTCACGGTTTCGCGCGAGCGGCAGAAACCGGCTTCGAGCATCGTGAAGCCGACTTGCATGCCGAACACGAGGAATGCGGCAATCAGGGTCCAAGCGGTGTTGATGGGATTGACCACGTCCGCCGCCTTCACTTCCGGATCCGCCGCATAGACGTGCGCGAAAACGACGTACGACATAATGCCGATCACCGCGAGAACCAAGGCGAGACCCACCGCTTTGCCGAGGATCAGCAGTTTTCCATATCGTCGCCATTCCGGATCCCGGAGCCGCACAGCGAGCCGCGAGACTTTTTCAGAAAGAGATAGCCTTCTTTCACTTCTCAATGTGGCGGGCATTCTGTCTCTCCTTGTAAAATAAGAATCGTGCCGACCGAGATGCTGCCTTTCCCGCAATCCGCCAAGCGGATCGGGATTCGTTCGAGGGCGCGCCTTCGGGCGAATGGCGATCCACGCGAAGTTCCGCCGCATGAAAGTTTCCGGCCGTACCATCCATCGCGCGTAGCCGCATTGCTTACCTCGGATAAAACCGGTCTCTTAATTACCGGGTAATTACCGGGCAATTACCGGACTCGGAATACACCCGGAACCGCCAGCCAACCGAAACGGACAAGGCCGCCAAGAGGTAGCAACAACCCTCTACCGACTTGGGCAGCAGCCTTTTTGCAATTCAATGGAACGATTGATTGGACACGGCGTCGTGTCCGATGCAGGCCCTCGTTCAGCGGCGAAAGAGGGGATCAGAGTGACGTTAGAACTTCGTCAACTCCGCACGCAGCTTGCGGCATTTCCAGGAGAGAGTCAAATTCAAACTTTAGATTGCAACGATTCGCATTCCATCGTGGCGCGCATCCATTACCGAGAACCGCGTTTCAAATCGTCGTTCAGGAGGATCGATTCCGAAACGTCCTTCATGGATTTCCGGCGTTTCTGGCTCTCGCGCTGCATGGTTCGATACGCCTCTTCCTCGCTCATCTTCAGATCGCGCTGCAAAATGCCCTTCGCGCGATCAATGAGCTTCCGGCTTTCCAGTTTCTCCGAAAGCTCGGAATTTTCGGTCTCGAGCCGCGCCCTTTCGACCTCGGCGCCGACCAAAAAGCCCAAAGTGGCAATGACGTTGATATCGCGTTTGCTGTATTGGCGCTTCGCGCGATCCTGCAGATTGATGACGCCCACCAGCCGCCCGCCGCTAATCAGCGGGACGGACAGAAAAGCCTCGAACCGATCTTCCGGCAGCTCATTGAACAGTTTGAAACGCGGATCCGAGTGAGCGCCTTGCGCCACAACGACAGGCTTCCAGTGCATGGCAACCCAACCGGTAATGCCTTCGCCCACTCCCATTTTCAAGCGGCCCGTCACTTCCGGATGGGGATTCCTGGAGGCCCGCAAAACGAGGTCTTTGCCCTCTAATATATAAATCATGCACGAATCGCATTCCACGACAGCGGCGATGAATTCCACCACCTCACTGAGAACCTCATGCAGCGGGTCCGACACAGACAGCCGGTTCGCCAGCTTGTTCAGGAGAGCCATATCGACCGCTACTTCGCGCTCCCGCGACGTGAGCTGGTCGATCCGGGACTGGAAAGCCGAGAATCCCGCTTGTCCCTCGCGCCTCGCGCGGTCGGTTTCAAGGGCTTGGTAGATGGCCGTTAGAAGCTCTTGCGTCTGAAATGGCTTGGCGAGGAATTCAACCGCGCCGCCTTTCAGCGCTCGCAAGCTTGCAGCGACGTCGTTGTGCGCGGCGATAAAAACGACGGGAATTTGAATTCCAGCATCCCTGAGCCGGTCTTGAAGATCGAGTCCGCTTATTCCGGGGAGCTTGACTTCAAGGACCAGACAGCTCGGGACTTCCGGCCGGGTTGCCTGCATGAATTCTTCCGCCGAGGCGAACGCTTCCGCATGCAGCCCCGCCGATCTTAAGAGGCTCCGCACAGCTTCACGGACGGAAAGATCCGCATCCACAACAAAGACCGTCGAGCCAAGATCCGTCGTCGGCAGCGCGACAACCATCACCCCTCCTACGAGTCAATCATCCGAACAGCAAACTGAAGTGTAGCGCCGACTCGGTCGACAAGACGCAGCCCACAACCGTCTATCATGGGATTCATGGATGGAACAATTCATGGACACGACCATGCCGATGCTTGGAGGCTTTGCCGCGAAAAATGGATTGAATATCCGTTCCGCCATTCGAAGACATTCTCGAATCGAACCGGCAGCCTCCTCATGCGCACACCAAGGCCGACGATCAGCGGAAGAAATGAAACGCCGAATCTCCGCTGGCTGAGTTTACGATTCGAGATAACCGGCAGAGACTAGCAAGCATTCACTGAGCTGTCCAATTTGTCCTTTTTATGAGGACAATCTGTTTTTCAGCGAAGACTGACTAAGGAAAGGTCCATCGCAGGGGTGAGGCAATGGCAACGCCACGCCAAAGACGCGAAGCACCGCACCGCGCGTGTGCCCAGCCCATTATGAGGACCTTTCCCGCGCGCGTTCAGGCTTGAGGACAAATCCGCGGAGGAACGGCGCGCTACTTTTTGTGCTCATGGCCGAGTTGCGCGCGAAACTTCCTTCGCGCCAGATCGAGCAGCTTCGCATCCGTGCATACTTCGTAGTAGGCGCGTTCGCCCTGCGCCCCCACCTTCGCGCCGGGCAGAAGCTGGCGCACGAATCCCTTGCGGATCACGATCGGCTCGAGCGATTCGCCGAGCGGCACTTCCCCGAAGTAGAGCTGCACATGTTCCTTGCCCCAGGGCATAGGCAAATTTCCGCCCATCAGCGACAGCGCAATCTCCTCGCCCAGCTTCTGGAATCCATCCTCATTGAGCTCAATGCCATTGAGGTTGTAGCGCACCAGGAGTTCCTCGCCCTCATCCGACTCCGCATCCTCCATCAGCGTTTGCAGCAAGAACACGTTGAA
Organism: Candidatus Acidiferrales bacterium; assembly: GCA_035534055.1. GTDB lineage: Bacteria > Acidobacteriota > Terriglobia > Acidiferrales > UBA7541 > Palsa-295. The sequence goes on from DATLST010000334.1 coordinate 16,652, forward strand.
AGGAGATGGATTCTCGCGAAACAGCCGCTTGGCCATCTTCGAACAGCTCGACAGGCGATCCGACAGATTGAGCGCGCGCGAAATCATGATCTTCGAATCGCCATCCATCCACAGGGACGGCGCCGAATCCTGAAACGCAACGCCCACGCCCAGCTCCAGCGGAGGAAGTCCGGTGGTCTTCGCGCGCGCGTTATACAGCGTGGTGACGGCGAGGATTTCGCGCGCCAGCACGCACGCTCGCGCCACGGGCCTCTGCGTGCCCCGCGTCGACTCCGTTTCGTAAATCGCGAGAATAATGGCGTCGCCTTCGATGAACACCTTGGCCGCGCCGTAGCGCTCCAGCATCCGCTTCACGGGCTCGTGCAGGTTGATGCTGAAGTGCGACGCGGGATTCATGCCGCGAGCGATCAGATCTTTCGTCAGGCCCGTCGAGCCACGGACGTCCGCCTTGATCACCGCGTGATTGATTACCATATCCTGCGCCGGGCGCCGCTCGTCCGGATGCAGGAACTCGTAGAGGCTTTTGTTGGCGCGTGAAAGCTCGCGTGAGTGTTCCGAGCGCACCAGATTGATGCGCTCCATCCAGGAGATCACCTGCTGATAATTTCTGCGGTCGCGCCGCAGCCGCATCAGGTCTTCGGTGAATTGCAGGACCGTTCCCAGGGTGTCCTCGTGAGGACGCCGGCGGATGGATCGCGAGGCGTCGTCGAGCTTCTTCATGGAAACCTTGCGCGCGGGGAATTTTTCCAGGATCTGCTCCATGCGCTTCGCTTCTTCGCGGTAGACGACGGCCTTCTTCAATTGCTGCAAGTGGATCGGCGGGCAATACTCCCCATGAATCTTGCGCACCTCGTAGCTCGCGAGAACGTGGAACAGCAAGTCCCGTTCTTCGAGCCAGTGCAGCCATTCCTCAAGGAGTCTCTCCCGCGTTTCCGGGCTCGCATCCTCGGAGGCGTGCCGCGCATCGAACAGCCGCCGGGCGTTCCCCGGCTCGTTCAGATAATCGCCCAGCCGGTTCTTATGCTCCTCGGTGAGGAATTCCAGGCGCTGCCTGGCCGCCTCCATTTGCGGCGCCAGGTTCGCGAGATTTTTCTCGAACGACCTGGATTTCTCGCGAAGCTCGTTGAGTTCCGTTCGCGCCGCGTTGCCAGGCGCGTTCCTGCGCCTGAAAAGCTGGGTGAACGCTTCCGCGGTTTCACCCGCACGGGTGGCCGCTTCTTCCTGCTCCCGTTCGAGACGCGCCAATTCCGAGCGGAGCTGGCGCGCCTGTTCCATCAGCCGTTCGCAGCCCTTGCGCGCGCTGCTCAGATCGTCTTCGCTGCCGTCGGCCGCCACGATGTCCCGCACGAAATCGAGTAGCAGCGCATCGAACACATCGAACCGGTCCGGATCGCTCATGAAATTGCCGAGAAGGACGTAGTGCTCGAGGAAAAGATGTTCGTCTCTGCCGCCATCCACGAACAGGAGGCGATTCTGCAACAGCTCGTATGTCTCGCGAAAATCCTCCCCCAACAGGGCCCGCCGCGATCTCCAGAGCGTTCCCTCCTCCACCTCGCGCCATACGTGGCCGACCGTTTCGCCCACTTTCCGGAAGATGTTTTTGCGTTCGGCCTGGATCTCCGAGATTTTCGACCGCATCACATGGGCCTGCTCGCTGTGTTCGAAAGTCTCCCCGCGCGAGCGGATATGGTCCTTGCACTCGACCAGAATGCTGGAAAACTGGTTCGCAAATTCCTGTTGGATGAATTTCAGAAGCGCCAGCCGATGCAGCACGTCGGTTTCGATCGATTGCAGAGCCTTCGCCCGCGTGAGCGACGCCTCCAGCACCTCCGTCAGCAGCTTGCGGAACGCCGCGTGTTCCGGGGGCGTTGTTTTATTGAGATTCTTGCCGTAAATCAGCGTGACGTTCACGGTCTTCCGGATCAGGTCGAGCAGGTACTTCCGGGTGAATTCGACGAAACGGGGGCTCAAAAAAACGTCATAATGGATGTTGTCGATTCCCGGCGTTAGGCTGCCGAGCCGGATTTGGGCGGAGTATGCTTCCAGCTTCATCCGGATCGGATGGGCGGGGATCGAAGCGATTCGAGTTTCCGACATACAGGTTTTGCTACAACGGTAATCTTTAACCTTAGCGAGCCCGGGAGCCGAGCGCAATGGAACGAAACCTAAACGTTAATGATATTGCCGCCAGCGACGATCTCGAGGATTTCGAGAATCCCTTTGCCGATTCCGGCGGCGATCTGGAGCCCGCGCCGAGCGCTCCCGCCTCCACGGGCGGACCGGGAACGTGCCTCTACCTGGGCCCCTCGGGCCAGCGGTGCAGCCGCCCGGCGATCGACGGCTCTTTTTGCGCGCGGCACCAACCTCAAGGTCTGCGAGCGCGCAGGCTCACCCCGAAGCAAGTTACGCGCCGCGCCGCCGCGAGCGTCGGAGTTCTGGCGGTTCTGTGGCCGGTGCTGGCCGATTTGATCCGTGAACTGCTCCGCCTGCTTCGCTGATAACGCGCACATCCCCCCGCGGCGACATGCGCCGCAAAAAATTCCCCGCGAAGGTCGCGCCGAAATCCATTTTTGCGGTTAAAATATCGACCCATGCCGAAACTATTGGAAGGCAAGACCGCTATCGTTCTGGGCGTTTGGAATAAATGGAGCATCGCTTACGCGATCTCACAGGCGTTTGTGCGCGAGGGGGCAGCGCTGCTTCTCACTTATCAGAACGAGCGCGCCAAGCCCACCGTCGAGGAACTGGGACGCGATCTCGGCGCCGTGGGATTGTTTCCCTGCGACGTGCAGCAGCAGACGGACATCGACCGGCTCGCCGATTCGCTGAAGGCCGCCGGGCGCAACCTCGATATCATGGTCCACAGCATCGCCTTCGCCAATCACGAGGACCTGAACCGGCCCTTCGTGAACACGTCGCGCGACGGCTTCCAGCTCGCGCTCGACGTGAGCGCCTACTCGCTCGTGGCCCTTTCCAAGGCGCTTTCGCCGCTGATGGCTTCGGGCGGTTCCATCATGACGCTCAGCTATCTGGGGTCAACACGCGTGGTGACGAACTACAACATCATGGGCGTGGCCAAAGCAGCGCTGGAAGCGGAAGTGAAATATCTCGCGAGCGAGCTGGGCTCCGCCAAAATCCGCGTGAATGCGATTTCGGCGGGCCCCATCAAGACGATCTCGGCCCGCGGCATTAAAGATTTCTCCAAGGTGCTCGACTTCGTGGCCCAGCACGCCCCGCTCCGGCGCAACACCGACATCGCGGAAGTGGCCGACACCGCCGTTTTTCTCGGCAGCGATCTCGGCCGGGGCGTGACCGGCAACATCCTCTACGTCGACGCCGGTTTTCAGATCATGGGACTCGGCTAGGCTTCTTCCAACCCTTCCAGCGAAATCCGCCGCGTGTCTTCCGCCACGTGCTCCAGGTGAATCCGCACCGACGGCCAGTCGTTGCGCAGCGTGAATTTCTCCGACCATTCCACGATGACGATCGCTTGTTCCGCAAACACGTCCTCCAACCCCAGCGTCTCAAGGTCGCGGAAATCGCCCACACGGTACAGGTCCACGTGATAGACGCTTTTGCCGTGGTCGTATTTGTGCACGAGGGTGAACGTAGGGCTGGTCACTTCGGCTTCCGCCGCCGCGCCCGCGCCGCTCACGATCCCCTTCGTCAGCGTTGTTTTTCCCGCTCCCAGCTCGCCCGAAAGCAGGATCAGCACCGGCGGCTTGAGCCGCGCGCCGATTTGCCGCCCGAACTCAATGGTTTCTTCCGAAGAGTGTGTGACGATTTCGCGCCTAGCCACGGTCCAACTCGGAATAGAAATGCCGATACGCGCGCGGCAGGAACTGAATCAAATCGCCGGCCATCAGCGGCGCGTTGCCCGTTTCCGCGGACGCCAGGTCGCCCGCCAGACCGTGCAGATACACACCAAAGCTCAGCATCGCGCCCCACGACTCCACTCCATACTGCGCGGTGAGCCCCGTCAGTATCCCGGTCAAAACATCTCCCGTCCCACCCGTGGCCATCCCCGGATTGCCCGTGGAATTCACCCAGGTGCGCCCGTCCGGCGCGGCGATGATCGTCTGATGTCCTTTCAGAATCACGTGGCAGTTCCACTCCGCAGCGCATCTCTCCGCCGTTTTGATTCGCCGCACTTGCACGTCGCCCGCGCTGCCACCCACGAGGCGCGCCATTTCGCCAGGATGTGGGGTTACAGCCAGCCGTCCCTTGGGATTCTTCAATTCCGCGGCGCGCCCCGCGAAGGCGTTCAATCCATCCGCGTCCAGAATGATGGGCACTTCACGCTCGCGCACGACCGCGCGGACAAATTCCGACGTTTCCTGATGCGTCGTCAGACCCGGCCCGATTCCGAGCGCGCGTTTCCCCTTGCGCAGCGTGTCGAAATACCCTCCCTCGATGCTGCCCATCGAAACGCTTCCGTCCTTGGTCGCGGCGAGCGGCTCGGTCATAACCTCCGGGGTGTGCGCCGCCACTATTGGGAGCACCGAACCCGGCGTCGCTACGGTCACCAGACCCGCGCCCGCGCGCAGCGCCGCCCACGAAGCCAGCACCGCCGCGCCACTCTTCCCCGCCGATCCCGCCACGATCAGCGCGTGGCCGTAATCTCCCTTGTTGCCCTGTGGACGGCGCGGCATCGCAAACGCCGCCAACTCCCGCGGCTCGATCCAGCGCACATTGCCTTTCCCCACGTCCTCGATCGCTTCCGGCGGCGATCCAATATCGCGCACCAGCAGTTCCCCGCAGCAACCGTTCGCCTGGCCGTAGAGCGTGCCAATCTTCGGCGCGGTCAGCGTGATCGTGCAATTCGCTTCCACGGCCGGGCCAGGCAGTTCTCCCGTGTCCGCCAACACGCCCGACGGAATATCGACCGCCACGACGATTTGGGAGCGCCGGCGGCGGTTCAGCGCCTCAATCGCTTCGCGCAGCATGCCCTCCACCGGGCCGCGCACTCCCGTGCCCAGCAGCGCGTCCACGACAATGTCGCTCGCCGCGATGGCTTGCTTCGCCGCGACCAGGTCGCTTGCATCCTTCACCACGTGCATCTCGCCGCCGCCATCCTGCCAGCGCCTGCGATTCACCGCCGCGTCGCCGCGCATCTCCCGCGGGTCGGCGAACAAGTACACCACCGGCTTGACGCCCATTTCCGCCAAATGACGCGCCACCACGAAGCCGTCGCCGCCGTTGTTCCCTTTGCCGCACAGCACCACGATCCGCCGCCGCGCCAGATTCGGAAACCGCTCACGCAGGAATTCCACGATTTTCGAGCCAGCGTTTTCCATCAGCGCGAGGCTGGCGACGCCGTAGCGCTCGGTTGTGAGCCGGTCGACGTCATTCATTTCCGTGGCTGTCAGCGCTTTCATGGGTTGGAATCGCTCGTGGAAATGACGCGCCACCCGCAGGCATTGTCCTGGCCCTGTGTATCAGGCACCCGGGCACGCAACGACTGAGCGAGCGTACGCTTTGCTTTAATCCACGCCGCCAGTATAAAGAAAAATGCGCCGCGTCCCTAGCGCCGCGCCCGGCGTTAGGGACCAATGCGCAACATCCCTCGCTCCGGCGCCATATCCGCGCGAGATTTCTCCTGCGCAGATTCTAAAATGCATGAGGGGATTGCGTTATCCTTCGAGGTCTCCGGGGACGCAACGCGGGTGCGATGCGTTTTGCGGCGGGTTATTCCGGGAGTCCGATGGGCTTTTCCGCGGCGCTTCGCTCCGCTTCGGCGGACGTGGGCGCCGACGCTCCCAGCTTCGCGCGCAGGCATCCCACCAGTTCCGGCGCAAGCTCGGTGACGTTCATGCCTTCCGACACCAGAAACTTACAGCTCAGGATCGGGCGCGATTGGTCGTCGTCCGCGAGCTTGCAGTTCACCCGGCAATACTGGCATTCCTGGTTCCAGCAGAAGCGCCCGTAGGGAACCGTTCCCGGGCTGATGAACTGGAACGCGCGCAGCAGGGAATTCTTCTCCGGCACCAGAAAAGTTTTCCCGAGGATCGTGATCTCCACCAGCTTTTCATACGGCCGGAATACTTCCGACGTCAGCGACACTCCGGTGTCCATCATTGAAGAGTTCCCCCTGTGGCTCGAAGCCTAAGGCAGCAGTGCACGCTGTCGCAACTAGACAAACTCGCGACGTGCTCAATCTTCCAATGGCTTCCAATGGCGACTCGATAGCGGATGCGAGAGCTTGTTGCCGAAGGGAAATTGGACCGAAACGGCACGGCCTGCTTGGCGGTTTGTTGCCGCGGCGCATCATTTTTAGCCACGGATTGCAGCAGGAGAGAAGTTCTCGATCACTGATGAAAAGAAACGAGGAGTAACCACCTTACTGGGCATAAAACGCGGCCCGTGGAAACGGGCCGAAGGGCGCGCTAGCCGAGGGATTTTTCGGGATTGCCGAGGGCGGTGACGAGGTCGTGCATAAAGGCGGCGGCGCGCGCGCCATCGACCACGCGATGGTCGGAGGAAAGCGTCAGAGTCATTACCGGGCGGATGCCGGGCTTGCCATCCACGGGAACGACGCGATCGGCGATGGCTCCCACGGCAAGAATGGCGGCCTGCGGCGCGACGATGATCGCGGTAAATGCGTCCACGTGGTGCATGCCGAGGTTGCTGATGGTGAACGTAGCGCCGCCGATGTCTTCCGGGCGCAGGCGATTGGCGCGGGCGCGCTCGGTGAGTTCACGGCGCTGCAACGCGATTTCGGCGACGCCGAGCTTATGGGCGTTGCGAATCACGGTGGCCACCACTCCATCCTCGACGGCCATGGCCACGCCGATATTCACCTCCGAATTGAGGCGGATTCCCTGCCCCGTCCAGGTGGCGTTCACGCGCGGATGCCGCAGCAGCACGCGCGCGGCGATGCCCACGAGCAGATCGGTATGCGTGGGTCGCACGCCCTGCAATTTCTCGATACCGGCGACGAATTTTTCGCGCGCGGCGTTGAGCGCGGTAGCGTCGAGCTCGCGCATCACGAAAAAGTGCGGGACGGTGGTCCAGCTCTGCGTGGTGCGTTCGGCCATGAGCCGGCCGATCACGCCCACCTTTTCCTCCGCGCCAGCCGGAGCAGCGGCAGGCGCCGCGGAGGCCGCGGGAGCGGACGAGCCGCCGGCCGCCGCGAGAATGTCCGCGGCAAGGATCTCGCCATCCGGGCCGGTGCCGCGGAGGCGGCCGATATCCACGCCATGCTCGCGCGCCAAACGGCGCGCCTTGGGCGAGATGCGGACCTGCTTCGATTCCGAGGGAGCGGCCGCAGCGGATCCCTTGGGGGCTTGCGCGGACGCGGCAGCCGGAGCGGAAGCGGCGGGAGCAGCCTTGGCGCTGCCGCTGCCATCTTCAGGCACCGCTTCGCCGGGCTGAACAAGCCAGGCGATGGTGTGGCCCACGGGAATGACGTCACCCGGCTGCGCCTTAACCCCTGCAAGAATGCCGCCGGCCAGGGCTTCCACTTCGACCACGGCCTTGTCCGTCTCGATTTCCAGAAGGATTTCACCCTGGGCGACCTTCTCGCCTTCTTTTTTGCGCCAGGAGACCACCTTGCCGGTTTCCTGCATGAGTTCCAGTGCGGGCATGACAATGCTGATAGCCATAATAGTTTTGAGATCCTAATTAAGATGAAACTTCCGACCATTCGTTGCCAAAAAATTTCAAGGGCGATGCAGGGAATGTCAGAACCGGCGCTCCCGCCTCCCAACGAAGCGGGAGACGCCCTTGATGCGCTCAGAGACGGTGGCAGATGCCGGCGAGCGGCTAGCGCGTGCTGGCGACGCCTTCCGTCTTCGCGCTGGCTTCGATCAGATCGACCACGTTGCGGTTGAGAGCGGCTTCGCTCTCTCTCGCGCCCGACAACGGCCCGTTCACCGTGAAATAGTGTGCCCCGGCCACCATCAACTGCTCTGCCGGGAAGCGCGTGATTACTTCGTGGCCCGTCTGCGTGACCACGATTTCTTCCTCGATGCGCGCCGCGCTCCACCCGTCGGTCGAGGGCCAGAACGTTTCCAGCGCAAACACCATTCCCGGCTTGATCTCGTGCGGATGATCGAGCGACACCAGGCGGCTGATGACCGGCTTCTCCCAGATGGCCAGCCCGATACCGTGCCCATATTGCAGGGCGAAGGCCGCTTCCTCGTTGGGGAAGCCGAACTCCTGCGCCTTGGGCCACAGCGAAGCGATTTCCGACGTGGTGCGCCCGGGACGCACCAGCTCGATGGCCGCATCCAGATAATCGCGGCAGCGCTTGTAAGCGTCGATCATGGCGTGCGAGGCGTAGCCGATGGTGAAGGTGCGGTAGTAGCAGGTGCGGTAGCCCATGTAGGAATGCAGCACGTCGTAATAAACCGGATCGCCGGGACGCAGCGCGCGGTCGGAGAAAACGTGCGGATGCGGATTGCAGCGCTCGCCGGAAATGGCGTTCACGGCCTCGACATACTCCGAGCCCATGTCATAAAGCACCTTACTCATCAAGCCCACCGCTTCGTTCTCACGCATGCCGGGCTTCATGGCGCGGTAGAGCTCGTCGTAGGCGGCGTCGACCATCATGGCCGAGGTGTTCAGGAGGGAGATTTCGTCCTGGGTCTTGATGACCCGGCAGTCGGACATGAGTTGCTGCCCGTCGACGATGGTGATGCCTTCTTTCTGGAGGGCGAAAAGAATGGGCAGCTCGATGATGTCCACGCCGAGCGGCTCCTTGTGCAGGCCGCGCTTTTCGAGCTCGATCTTAATTTTGCGGGCTACGTCCTCGGCCCGGCCCATTTCCGGGGACATGGCGCCGCGCAGCAGCGGAATGCCGGCGCGCGAGCGCTCGCCAAGCCAGGGACAATGCAGCTGATGGTGCTTGGCGGCCGAGCCGAAATCCCACAGGATCGGCTCATCATTCTGCGGAAGCAGGGTGAAGCGGCTGTTCTTATCCTGCGCCCAGGTGCCGATGTGCGTGGCGGTGATGTAGCGCACGTTGTTCATGTCGAAGCAGAGCAACGCGCCCATTTCGGATTTCTGAAGCGCGCTCTTGGTGCGCGCCAGCCGCTCGCGGCGCAGTCGATCGAAGTCGATGCGCTGCTCCCAATCCACCGCCATGGTTCCATACGTGGGTAGTGCCATGAAAAGCCTCCTTTAGGAAACGCTCAGGACCGGTTGCACAGCGCGCGAGCCGCGTCGAACACCTGCTGCTCGCTGGGCACCGTGACATCCTCGAGCGAGGGAGAAAATGGAATGGGCACGTGCATGGCGCCGATGCGCTTCACGGGCCCGTCGAGGTAATGGAACGCGCCTTCGGCGATCACGGCGGCCAGCTCGGCAGTGACTCCATAGCGGCCGTAGCCTTCGTCGACCACAATGGCGCGCGAAGTCTTCTTCACCGATTCGATCAGGGTCTTTTCGTCGAGCGGCCACGTGGTGCGCGGATCGATCACTTCGGCGCTGATGCCCTCCTGCTCGAGCATTTTGGCGGCGCCGAGGGCCACCTGCACCATGCTGCTGGTGGCGACGATGGTGATGTCTTCGCCCACGCGCTTCACGTCCGCCACGCCCAGAGGAATAGTGTAATCCTCGGCAGGCACGGGGCCCTTGAGCTTGAACATCATTTTGTCCTCGAAGAACACCACGGGATTGTCGTCGCGAATGGCGGACTTGAGCAGGCCCTTGGCGTCGTAGGGAGTCGACGGGAGCACAACCTTGAGGCCGGGAACGTGGCTGAACCAGGCGTGCAGCGATTGGGAGTGCTGCGCGGCAGAGCGACGCGCGGCGCCCAGCGTGGTGCGCATGACCATGGGCACTTTCCACTTGCCGCCGGACATGTAGTGAACCTTGGCGGCCTGGTTGACCATCTGGTCCATGGTGAGGGCGATGAAATCGCCGAACATGATGTCGACGACGGGACGCATGCCCGTCATGGCCGCGCCGACGGCCAGGCCGGTGAAGCCAGCCTCGGAAATCGGCGTGTCGATGACGCGCTTGGTGCCGAACTCCTGCACCAGTCCGGAGAGAACTTTAAAGGGCGTGCCGGCCTCGGCCACATCCTCGCCGAGAATGCAGACGCGCGAGTCGCGCCGCATTTCCTCGGCGAGGGCCTCGTTGACGGCTTCCGCCAGGGTGATTTCGCGCCGCGCTGCGATGGTTTCAGGCATAGACGTCCTGCTCCACTTCTTCCACCGCGGGATACGGCGCCGCGAGGGCGAATTTGACGGCCGCTTCCATTTCGGATTTGATCTCGCCGCGAATCGCTTCGAGCCGAGCGGCATCGGCGTGCTTCTGGGCGATGAGCCAGTCGCTGAAAATCTTGATGGGATCGCGCTCCGTCATCCAAAGCTGCTCTTCCTGCTTGGGCCGGTAGTATTCGCGGCTGACGTCACCTACGTGGTGGCCGCGATAGCGGTACGTATTGCACAGAAGGAAAGCGGGACCGCCGCCCTGGCGGGCGCGTTCGATGAGCTTCGAGGCCGCGGCGTTCACGGCGCGCACGTCCTGTCCATCGACGCCTTCGCCAAGCATCCCGAAGGCGGCCGGACGGCCCAGGATATCGCCCGCGGTGGTCTCCGAAAAATGCGTATATTCGTTGTAGGTGTTGTTCTCGCAGACGTAGATGACCGGAAGCTTCCAGAGCTGGGCGAGGTTCATTACTTCGTAGAGCACGCCCTGCCCCAGCGCGCCTTCGCCGAAGAAGCAGACGGCCACGCGATCCAAGCCCAGGCGCTGCGACGTGAAGGCCGCGCCCGTGGCGATGCCAGAGCTGCCGCCGACGATGGCGTTGGCGCCCAGGTTGCCGGTGTCGGGATCGGCGATGTGCATCGACCCGCCCTTGCCGCGACAATAGCCCGCTTCCTTGCCGAGAAGCTCGGCAAACATCCGGTCGGGCGACGCACCCTTGGCGAGACAGTGGCCGTGGCCGCGATGCGTGCTGGTGATGTAGTCGTCGTGGCGAAGCGCCTCGCAGATGCCAACGGCGACGGCTTCCTCGCCGATATAAAGATGTGCGAGGCCGGGCATGAGGGCGCGCGTGTAGAGATCGTTGACTTGTTCCTCAAACAGGCGAATGGCCTGCATGCGGCGGTACATCTGGAGCCACTTTTCGGCCCCGGATTTGGATTCGGACTTCTGGCTTTCGGTAGCGGTCGTCATTGTTTGGCAACTCCCGACATACGTGCGAGCACCTCAAAGATTATCGCAAAATCCTGTTTGGCGAGCCCCATGGCGCGCGCCGTGGTCAAAAATTGGTTGGTGGCGGCGGTGGTGGGCAGAGGCACGTCCACCTGGCGGCCGAGTTCCAGGGCGAGGAGCATATCCTTCTGCATCATGTTCACGTCGAACCAAGCCTCGTCCGGCATATTCAGGACGAAGGGGCCGCGATACTGCACCATGGGCGATCCTATAACACTGTGGGTGAGGACATCCACCGCCGTCGCGCGGGGAATGCCGCTTTTTTCCGCGAGCAGAACGCCTTCGGAAAAGGCGAGCATCTGAACGGCCAGGCTGAGGTTCGTGGCAATTTTCATCGAGAGAGCAAGGCCATTGTCGCCGACGTAGGTGACTTTGGGGCCGACATCCTCGAGCAGCGGCTTGATGCGCTCGAAGGTCTCGCGGCGGCCGCCCACCATCACGGACAGCTTGCCCTGCTGCAAAGTGATCACGCTTCCCGAAACAGGGGCGTCAACCATATCCGCACCCTTCTCGCGCACCTTGGCGGCCAGCGCGCGGCTGGCTGCCGGGCTGGTGGTGCTCATGTCGATCAGAAGCTTGCCGGGACCGAGACCCGCCAGGATTCCGTCGGGGCCCTCGGCGATGGCCTGCAGCGCCGCGGCATTGGTGACCATGGAAAAAATCACATCGGAGGCCTGGGCGACCGCGCGGGGAGAATCCGCCCAACGCATACCGCGCTTCACCAACCCCTCCGCCTTTGCGCGCGTGCGATTGTAACCGGTGACCGTGTGGCCCTTGTCCAGCAGCCTGCTCACCATATTGCCGCCCATCACGCCGAGCCCTACATACCCGAGGTTGGCCATTCAGCAATCGCTCCCATCACGAAGATAATTTTAGTGTTGCGCGCTGCACGACGGTGAAATATTCGCGAACACCGCGTACATCGCCCCCACAGATCAGCTCGCATCCATTGCGGGCGGCCGTGGCCCGATCTCGCCATCGCGAAGCGATCAACTATAACCAAAGGGAAACCTTATTGTCACGACCGGGCCGGGAGTTTTCCCCGGCTGAGAAGATTGAACGGTAAAGAGCCTCCCACCGTCGCACGACTCGAAAAGGTTAATGCCATATAATGCCGAAACGCATTTTTCACCGGGTTATAAATCGAATAGCGCGATTTTCCTGCGTTTGCGCTGATGTTTCCCCACTTCCGGCAAGTCTTGACCACAGGCCAGCGTAAAGGCATTTCAGGATTCCCGCGGAATTCGAAGACGCTGAACCAGCGGCGACACGACCTCTGGACGGCACGCCTTCATAACAGCGTCGCTGGCCGCTACGATCAGCATGCGGCCAATACGTTCGGCATCATTAGCGAGATTTGCGGTGCGAGTCGTAATCGCCCCATTGCGATCCGTGAACGCTAGAAATATCGAATTAGGCAGAACCGAATAGGAATCGCCTTTTGGAACCACAATTTCTTGGACGCCGTTCAATTCCGGACTGTTACGCAGAATCTCCTCTCGCGCAGTTTGCCATTCCGTCTCGGAAATATCACAATCCCCGCGTTGGCCAATCGTTTCAAATTGGTGGCCAGCTACCCAGCCATAAATTATATGTGTCTTTACGTCACGCGGCACTATTTCAATTAGTTCCATTTTCTTTTCCTCATACTTTCATCTCTCGATCCGCTGCGATTTGGATCGATCAACTTGGATCATCCATGCTCTTCCGGTGTCGCCACCGGCCATCATGCCAGTGGATTTGGCTTCGGCACGGTCGTTTCGGGCTCTTTGTGTTCGTGAGTTTCTTCTTCCACCAGCCAGCGCCGCAATTGCAGGATGTCGTTGGCGCGAACGATACCGATGGGCTTGGGGCTTTCGCGGGATTCGACGACAACCACGTTTTCGACATTGCTCAGAAGCATTTCCCTGTTCACACGGTCAACCAACTCGCCGGGATAAGCGCGGATGTAGTCTTGCCGGGCCAGCTCTTTCATTGTGAAATGATGGTCTTGTGTGTCGACTCTTAACAAATCATGAGGCTCGATAATCCCCACGAGATCCCCTTCTTTTCCCACGACGGGCAACAACTCCACGTCTTCCACCGAGAACTTCTTCAGAACCGTGCGCAACTCCACATCGGCTTGAATCACCGTGAAGTTCTTGCGCATGACGTCGTCAATTCGCGCTCGCATCAATACGGGGACGGAGTAATCCTGGAGCACAATCAGGCCGCGCTTGACGAGCTTTCCCGTCATGACAGAATCCCGGCTGAACAGGCGCACGAAGCCGTCGGATATCATGACGCAGACGATCAGAGGAAGCAGGGAATTTGGATTGTGGCTCAACTCGAACAGAAACACGATGCTGGTGAATGGAGCGCGAGCAATACCTCCGAACAACCCCGCCATTGCCACCAACGCATAGAACGCCGGGTTGCTGACGAGATGCGGAAAGAAATGCCGGCACGCCATGGCGTAGGCTCCGCCGATGCCGCCTCCCACAACCAGGGTGGGAGCAAAGACGCCCCCGGTGGTCCCCGAGCCAAGCGCAATCACGAGCGCCCAGAACTTGGCCACGGAGATGCTCAGCAGACTTGCGGGCGTCAACCGATTAGCCAGCATATCGCGGATGGTGTCGTAACCCGTGCCGAAAATCTGCGGATAAAAATATCCAATAGCCCCTAAAATGGCGCCACCGATAGCCGGGGACCATACGAGCGCGCGCTTAAATGGGAGATGATCGAAGAAATCCTCGATCCAGAAGAGCACCCGGATCATTATGATTCCGGCAATCCCCATCAGAATGCCCATCACGGCAAATAGCCACAGTTCGTTCATGCCAGTCATCTTGTAGGCCGGCGTGGGGAACAGAGGCGCCCATCCCACAAAGTGAATGCGAACTCCAGTAGCGACGGCGGCGGCGAGAGATACCGGAATGAAGGAGCGGGCTCGAAACTCAAATAGCAGCAGCTCCACCGCAACGAGAATTCCCGCCAGCGGAGCCGTGAAAGTCGCCGCCATGCCCGCCGCGGCCCCCGCAGCGAGCAAAACTCGCCGATGGTACGGAGTGAGGCCGACTGCCTGGCCGAAAAGCGATCCGACCGCAGCACCCGTCTGAATGATGGGGCCTTCCGCCCCGAACGGCCCGCCTGTTCCGATCGCAAGAGCGGATGCCAGTGGTTTCAGAAACGCCACGCGAATCCGCATTCTGCTGTGGCTGAACAATACCGCTTCCATCGCCTCGGGGATGCCGTGGCCCTTCAGCGTAGGCTCCAAGTAATAGACCATACCTCCCACGATGAGTCCGCCGATCATGGGGACAAATATCACCCACACCCCGAGATGATTGTGCGCGGGACTGGTTATGGCAAAGGAAAGCTTCCCGTAGAAGCATAGGTTCGTGAAGAAGTAAATAAGTTCGAGAAGGCCTTCCGCAACGAGACCGCCGATCAAGCCGATCAGCAAAGCATAAGCGGAGATCTTAACGACCTCGGGCTCCAGGGCTATCCCGAAATTACCTTTTTTGGGCAGCTTCGATTGTAGTTTGGACTCGGTTTCAGGAAGGGGAGAATCGGCCACCCGTCACCTCCTCCAGCATTGTAAATCGGAAACTCAAAGAAACGGCAGAGACATCGGCGGTCATTCTGTCAGAGGCAGTCGTTCCGAATGCGAGACATCTCTTGCTCATCGGATCGCGCGGGCAGTCAAGCATGATCCGGAAAAACCGCCTATCTCGATAAGATTCGGGCTTGCAGGGTATCCAGATGTGGAGTTTGAAGAAGATATTGCGAATTGCAGATGGGGATTGTATTTCTAGAAAGCAGCAGCCCACGTGAGACTACGACGCCGACAACTTAAATCTGGCGACTGTACTCGTCCACAGGATTCGTATTTCAGCGATTCGGCGCCGGAAATTCCACTTTGGGCACTGCGCGCGAGGCTTCGGACGCCGCAAAATATGCATTATTGCGGTGGAATCCCGCCCAACCGGCAAAAATATTTTGGGGGAACAAACCGATATAGGTGTTATAGGCTTGGAGGGCGTCATCGTAACGCTTGCGCTCCACGGCAATACGGTTCTCCGTGCCCGCGAGCTCATCCTGTAGCTGCAGGAAATTCTCGTTCGATTTGAGCTGAGGGTAGTTTTCGACGATGGCGAGCAGTCGGCCCAAGGCGCCGTCGAGCTGGCCATTGGCGGCAATCTTGCCTGCCGGAGTCTGGGCGCCGATCAGGGCGGTGCGAGCCTTGTCAACGTCGTCAAAGACAGTCTGCTCCTGAGCCGCGTAGCCCTTTACCGTCGCCACCAGATTGGGGATCAGGTCCGCGCGGCGCTGCAGAACCACATCCACCTGGGCCCAGTCCGATTTGACCGACTCATTCAGCGCGACCATCTGGTTGCGGTCGGATACGTACATGCCCCCGAAGATCAACGCCACCACCACGGCCACCACCACGAGAACGCCGACAATCCATGCGACCTGCTTCATGATCCGCCCCCGGCAAAAATTTCCTTATTCCGATTCCGCGCCTCCGAAATCCGGAGATCGGAGTTGCAAAACGAGAGGCTCGTGCTTTTAGCCCGTGACAAACCGACGGTCCACTTCATTGGCAACAACCTCCACAAATTCCAGATACGTTTGCAAGGCGGCCTCGGCGTCGATCTCCCGCTCTTTACGCTTCCCCTCCCGCAATTCAAGAATGGACCGAAAAGCGGAGGGGTCCGCGCCTGCCAGCGCGGCGATGGCATCCACCGCGCCACTTTTGGTGGCGGGCATCGGCTCGCCGAGCGCGAAAAGGGCATGCCGGAAAAGCGCGCAAAAACCGGAAACCGACGCCAGCATGATGCCGAGGCGAACCTTCCTCTTCGGAGGAGCGACGAGAACAGCCTCGCGCAACCGCAGCCAGGCGGCTCGCAGTTCGCGCTCGACCTGCAGCCGGTGCAGGTGCATTGGGACAACCAGATTCTCCAGAAAATCCGGACCGAAGAGCATGCGATGATTTCGCTTCATGTCGAGAAGCTCGATGGCGAAGACGTCGGCCGACCGATGCAACTCCTCGAGCGTAAAAATCAGCGGAGCGCGATTACCCTTCCGCGTCCACCATTCGGCGGTTGAATGCAGGCGTTCGAGTTCGGCGGCTCCGGCGCGCTCGACCACGCACAAAATATTCAGATCCGAATGCTTCGCGGCAAATTCACCCGTGACCGCGGAGCCGTAGAGAACTACGGCGGTGAGATTGGCCGCCGCCGCAGTCTTCAGACGCGCGACAAGGTCGGTGAGTGCCGTTTCCATTTTTTCCTAGTGTGCCTTAAAAAAGACGACCGAACTGGCCAAAGATTGCCTTCTTCTTCAAGAAAGCACGCGCCGAATCGTCACCAACTGCCGCTGGCGCCGCCGCCGCCGAACGAACCGCCCCCGAAACCGCCAAAACCTCCGCCTCCGCCGCCAAATCCTCCGCCCCAATTGCCACCGCCGCCCCGGAATCCTCCGCCGATTAGGGGACCGATCCACCACCCCGCGCCGCCATAGCGATTGAAACGCGAGCCGCGTCCCTGGCCCATGCCGCGCAGGATCGAATACACCATAAAAATCGCAAAGAACAGCAGGAAGATTTGCCCACCTGGCCAGCCATTACCGCCATCGTCGGACGGCGGAGCGGGCGCCGGCGCGCCGGTCAAGGTGACGCCGCGGTCTGCGGCGATGACTTGGGCAACTTGACGGGTCAGCAATAAAAGCGCGGCGTCGTAATTATTGGCGCGCAGGTACGGCACTGCTTGGCGCCCGAAGGAGCCAACCTTGCCATCGGGAAGAATGGGCTCCAAGCCATAGCCCACTTCAATCCGATACCGGTGGTCGTCCAAGGCCAGGAGGATGAGAACGCCGCGGTCTGATTGTTTGGGCCCGATGCCCAGGCGGGTTGCAAGATCGATGGAATAATCTTCGATGGGACGGCCGCCAAGGGATTTCACCGTCACCACGGCGATTTGCGCGCCAGCCTTGCGGTCAACCTCGGTACACAAAGCCGTCAGCTGATCGCGGGCCGATGGGCTGAGGACGTTGCCGAAGTCGCTGACGTAGCCTTCCACCTTGAGCTGCGCTGGATTTTGAGCCTGGACGCTACGCGCGGAAAAAAGAAAGCCGAGAGCAAGAAACAAGAGGGCATAGAACGAGGCCCCGGCGGCCACTCGAACATGCCAACCGCCATGACATCCCGGCCAACGCCTGAGATTGAAAAAGTGATCGCGACGCATGAAGGATTTGAAGGTGCGCATTCATCGTAGAGCCGCGCTCGCAGGGTGTCAATGCGAGCGGATTCCGGCAGTGGAGCATTAGTTTCCGCTTCCGTCGCTCGGGCTAAACGTTGCGGTATTACTCCGGCGCACTTTGTGCGTACGCGCTGTCTAAAATTATGTTTCATGGCAGCTGAAAAGTTCTGTCCAAAAAAAACGGCCATACGATAGGATATTAGCAAATGGCCTATTTCATTGACCTCTTCTCTCCTGAAACTTATGGGGCATTTACGCGGTCATCGCGCGACGTCTCTGGCTTTCGTCTACGCCACAAGAACGCGGCTGACAGAATTAAACCTGGCGACGTGTTCGTTTGTTATCTAACGAGGCTGTCCCGCTGGTTCGGATTGCTCGAAGTTATCGAGGGACCGTTCATAGACAACAGACCTGTCTTTGTTCCCGAAAACGATCCCTTTGTCGTGCGATTTCGGGTGCGGCCTAGAGTGTGGCTGGATATCGATAAGGGCATTCCGATTCATGAGGACGCCATCTGGACAGCTTTGTCGTTTACCCGCGAGCTCGATAAGGGCTCGCTTGGATGGACGGGAAAAGTGCGAGGCAGTCTAGTGCGCCTCGATGATCGAGATGGGGCGTTGCTCGCTGAAATGTTGACAATCCAGGATGCCTTAGCCGCAACCTACCCTCTCACTGAGCAAGACACACGCAAGCTGGCTTCGCATACGGTGAACCGCCCCGACAAGATTGTTGCCGTCTCGGTTCCAGAGGACAGTGGCGTCGTCGAGGGAACGGAAGCGATTCCCGAGACCGAAACGCGTGAATCCATTCGGATTCAGGCGCTCATCACAACCATCGGAATACGAATGGGCATGGCGATTTGGATTCCTCGTTCTGACCGTGTAGGCGTCCTAAAGGAATGCAAAAACGAGGGGACCAAGCTCCTTGAGCGGCTACCACTCAATTACGACGACACGACTCTTCGAACTATCGAGCAGATCGATGTCCTGTGGCTCCGAGGTCGATCCATCATTCGCGCTTTCGAAGTTGAGCACACCACCTCAGTGTATTCCGGGATTCTTCGGATGGCCGATCTATTAGCACTTCAACCCAACATGGACATCAAGCTTCACATCGTCGCTCCCGACGCAAAGCGCGAAAAGGTCTTCCAGGAAATCCGCCGACCGGTATTTTCGCTGCTAGAGAGGGGACCTCTCGCAGATAGCTGCACCTACCTGTCATATGATAGCCTCCGTGAATTGGCTGGACAGAAGCATCTGTCGCACTTATCAGATACAGTGCTTGACGAGTATGCGGAAGAAGCGGAATGATCCTCCAGACGTGTTCCCGGAACATTGATACCACTCTGTTCAACTAATTAACTATATACAATCGGCGTTGTTAAAATCTAGACGCGAGGTTCTCGGTGAATCGTCGTCTACTCAACAACTAACCCGTTTCCGATTTGTGATGTGGTAACGAAGGTATCCGTGACCGCGGATTTCAACCATCGCGCGCCTTTCTGGTTCTTCCGAGCCAAGCAGCCTCTCCGTCGGACTCATGCACTTTGACCCTCTAGGAAGATGGGTGTGGCTGGCTGCCAAGTCCACCACGAACAGCGATTTGCCGCGCGGGAGGCGGCGGCGTATAATTTTTTGTTTATACATATGCCATCGAAGCCCACTGTGAGCTCCGCGCCTGCGGTTGCCGAGGCGATCCTCTCAGGAAACCCGCGCGCGCAGTCCGGGGGCGCGATGGACAGCGTTGAGGAAATCCGCGTGGAAGGCGCGCGCGTCCACAACCTGAAGAACATCAGCTTCACAATCCCGCACAACACAATCACGGTGGTGACCGGCGTTTCCGGATCGGGCAAATCCAGCCTGGCGTTCGACACGCTTTACGCCGAAGGACAGCGAAGATACATCGAGTCGCTTTCCGCCTACGCTCGGCAGTTCCTGGAACGGATCGAAAAGCCGGATGTGGACGAAATCACGGGAATCGCCCCGGCCATCTCCATCCGGCAGAAGAATTCGACACGTAATCCCCGCTCGACGGTAGCCACGGCCACGGAAATTTACGATTACCTGCGTTTGCTTTTTGCGCGCGCCGGCCATACTTTCTGCTTCCGGTGCGGCGAGGAAGTCCGCAAGGATACGATCGATGAGATCGCCGAGCGCGTGCTCGCGCTTCCTGCGGGCCGGCGATTTTACGTCCTGTATGAATTGAACCTTGCGCCCAATGCTCCTCCCCAGGGCGCGCACGGGCGGACGAAAAAAACGTCCCGCCCTGGTGGGGATGCGATTCGCGACGCGCTTGTGAATTTGCGGAAGCGCGGGTTCAATCGCCTTTATCAGAGAGGCAGGGTTTTCGAGTTCTCGACGCCCGAGGACCTTCTCGACATGGATTTCAGCACGCCGGCGTATGTGCTGGTGGACCGGCTTACGCTCGCTCCCGAGATTCGCTCGCGGCTGATGGACTCGATCGAGATCTGCTACCGCGAAGGACGCGGCGAGGCAATTCTTGAATTCCCGGCCAGTGCGCCGGACGAACAGCCGGAACGGCTCGTATTCAACGAGCGGTTCGCGTGCAAGAAATGCGGCGCGCTCTACCAGGAGCCGGAGCTGCGGCTCTTTTCGTTCAACAACCCCTATGGGGCATGTCCCCGGTGCCAGGGCTTCGGGAACACCATCGATTTCGGCCTCGACCGCGTGATACCCGACCAAGGCAAATCGCTCGCCGACGGCGCGATCGAGCCGTGGACGAAACCGCGTTACCGCCAACTCGCCCTCGACATGCGGCGATTCGCCCGAGCCAGGGGAATCCCGATCGATGTGCCCTTCCGGGATTTGACGCCGGCGCAGCGCGACGCAATTCTGGACGGCGATCCCAAAGAAGACTTCGCGGGCGTGAAGGGATTTTTTGCCTGGCTCGAACGAAAAAAATACAAACTGCACGTGCGCGTTTTCCTGAGCCGCTATCGCGGCTATGCAACTTGTCCCGATTGCCATGGAACGAGGCTGCGCGCCGAGGCGCGCGCGGTGAGAATCGCAGGGCGCTCGATCACCGAAGTGTGCCAGCTAACCGTAAAGGAGGCGCGGCCGTTCTTCGAGAGCCTCCACCTGAGCCCCGCCGAGACCGTGATTGCCGAGAAGGTGCTCGAGGAAATCCAGCAGCGCCTAAGATTTCTCGACGAAGTGGGCTTGGAATATCTCACGCTCGATCGGCTGACTTCGACGCTCTCGGGCGGCGAGGCGCAACGCATCCAGCTTGCCACCTCGCTGGGCTCGAACTTGGTGGGAGCGCTCTACGTGCTGGACGAGCCTTCCATCGGGCTGCATCCGCGCGATACGAACCGGCTGATTCAAATCCTGAAGGGCCTGCGCGATCTGGGCAACACATTGGTGGTGGTGGAACACGACGCAGACACGATTCTCGCCGCGGACAACGTGCTGGACCTGGGCCCCGGAGCGGGCGAATACGGAGGACACTTGATGTTCGCGGGGACGCGGGACGCGATGCTCGCCGACCCGAATTCGCTCACGGGCCGCTACCTGCGAGGGGATTTGCGCATTGCCGTGCCTTCGAGACGCCGAAAAACTCAGGGAAAGTTCCTGAGGGTCATCGGCGCGCGCAGCCACAATCTGCGAGGCGTCGATCTGATGGTTCCCCTGGGCATCCTCGTGGCGATTACGGGCGTATCCGGCTCGGGGAAATCCACGCTGGTCTACGACGTGCTTTACAAGGCGCTCCAGGCCAAGCGCACCGGCGGCAACTGGCGAGAGTGCTGCGACCGCATGGAGGGCGACGCGGCGCTGGCGGCGGTTGAAATGGTGGACCAGTCGCCGATCGGGCGAACGCCACGATCCAATCCGGCCACGTATTTGAAAGCGTTCGATCCCATTCGCGAAGTGTTCGCTTCGACGCCGGAAGCCAAAAAGCGCGGGCTCACGCCGGGACACTTCTCATTCAACATTCCCGGGGGGAGATGCGAGGCGTGCCAGGGAGATGGAACCGTCACGGTGGAAATGAGGTTCCTGGCCGACGTGGAGCTGGTCTGCGAGGAATGCCGCGGGACGCGTTATAAGAGCAGCGTGCTGGAAGTGCGCTACAAGGAAAAGAACATTCACGAAGTGCTGCAGATGACCGTGCGCGAGGCGCTCACGTTCTTCGCGGCGCATCCGAAAATCACCTCGCGGCTGCGCGTGCTGGAGGAAGTGGGGCTCGGCTATCTGCGGCTGGGGCAATCGGGCACCACATTCTCCGGCGGCGAAGCGCAACGATTGAAACTTTCCGCGCATCTTACGCGGCAGGAGAACAGCGGCATCCTGTATATTTTCGACGAGCCCACCACGGGGCTGCACTTCGACGATATTCAGAAGCTGCTGACCTCGTTCCGGAAATTGATCGAAGGCGGCGCTTCGGTGCTGATCATCGAGCATAATCTGGATGTGATCAAGTGCTCCGACTGGATCATCGACCTTGGACCGGAAGGCGGCGACGGCGGAGGCCTTGTTGTGGCCGCCGGCACTCCCGAACAGGTGGCCCGAAATTCGCACTCGCACACCGGAAAATTTCTTGCGCGGGCGCTGAATGCACGCGACGGCAGAAACCACGCGAATTCGCACGAGCCGCAGGCACAGAACGGACCGGACCGCAAGTCTTCCGTCACATGAGCTCTTAGATGAAACTGTGCATGAAGCTACTCGCCTGCTGCGCGCTCTGCTGGTCCATCGGGGCGTCCCAGGGAGCCGCACAGATCGTCGGATCCGCCAAGAAATCCATCCCGGCCGATCCCGGCGAAGCCGGGCTGAACAATCTGCTAGCCACGGCCCAGGCGGCCATGGACCGCAAGGACTACCAGGCCGCCGCGCAAAATTATCAGGCGTATCTCGCAAAGAAACCGGACGACGCCACGGCGCACCTCCAGCTCGGCTATGCGGACATGTCCCTGCACAATCTTGGGGACGCCAAAACCGAATACGAAAAGGCGATTTCGCTCGATCCTAAATTGGGACCCGCGTATCTGAATCTGGGCCTGATTCTGGTGGATACCGATCCAAGCGCGGCGGTGGACCCCTTGCAAAAAGCGGTCGAATTAATACCCGCGCAGTCCGGGCCCAAATTCCTCCTGGGCGTGGCCCTGGAACGCACCGGGAAGCTTTCGAACGCAATCGAACAATATCAGGCGGCAAAAAATATCGACGATAAAGACTTCAACATACGATTCTCTCTCGGCCGCGCCCTGCTGAGCGCCGGGCGGGCGCGAGAAGCGGAACCGGAATTCCGCGCGGCGCTCGCGCTGCGGCCGGATTTCGCACCCGCGGATCTGGGCCTCGCTCGAAGTCTTATTGACGAAGGGAACCTCGACGCCGGGGCGGCGGAGATGGCTGCGTATCTGGAAAAACAGCCGAACGATGCCGACGCCCGCGTTGTGCGTGCCTCCGCGCTCGCGCAGCTCGACAAAGACGACGACGCGCTGGCGGAGCTAGACCGGGCCGCCGTCGCGGGACCGGAAAGCCTGCGCGCCCTGAAGCTCCGCTCCCAAATCTATCTTTCCAAGAAGCGCTTCGACGACGCCATTCCCGCGCTGCAGAAGGCCGCCGCGCTCGCCCCGCGGGAGGCGGACATTCCCGCGCTTCTGGGCCACGCATACCTCGAAAAAAAGGATTATCCTGATGCAGTACGGGAATTGATCGCGGCATTCAAAATGGACCCGAACGCAAACGATGTGCTGGGCGATCTGGTGGCGGCGCAGTATTCGAACCGGAACTATCCCGCCGCGATCGAGGGCTTGGATTTGCTCTCGAAGCGTGAACCTCTGCCCCCGGTGAGCTGGTTCGTCCGCGCGAGTTGCTACGATAAGCTCGGCCAATCGGCCAATGCGCTCGAGGCCTATCAACAGTTTCTCCAATTGAACAAAGACACGGCCAGCGACATGTATTTTGAAGCGACAGCGCGCGCGAGAACGCTGGCCCGCGAAATAAAGAAGAGGTAGCATTTTGCCTGGCACGCTTCGCGCTTGGAAAGCAGTGCTGATCTTCACGCTCTTTGCCGGCTGCGCACTCGCGCAAGACGACGTCGCCGCGCTGCGGTCCCGCTTCGCGCGCGATACCGACCCGATTCATCGCGCGAAATCGATGCGACAGCTTGGCCGCGCGGAATTTCAGGAGATCGAAAAGGACGCGAACGCGGGAGAATTGGCGCAGGCCCTGGCGACTCTCCGGGAATATCGCGACGAAGCGCAGTCGTGCGAAAAAGCCCTGGACGACAGAGGAATCGATGCGGAGAAGCATCCCAACGGCTTCAAACAATTACAATTTTCCGTGCGCGAATCGCTGCTTCGCCTCGACGACCTGCTTGTGACCCTCACGGCCGATCAACAAAAGCCTTTCCTGGAGGCGCGACAGCATCTCGATACGATGAACCGCCATCTCCTGCATGAACTGTTTCCGAACAACCCCGCGAAGAGCGGCCCTTCAGAGAAGCCGACGGGATAGGAGCGCCCATGCGTTACTCTCCTCCGCTTGCGATTATTCTGGCAACATTCACATTCCTGCCGCTGGTTTGCGCTTGCGCAAGCTTCGCGGCGTCCCAGCCGCCGCAAAAGGATTATCTGACCGATTCCGAGGCGGATAAGATCCGCGACGCGGATACTCCCGCCGAGCGCATCAAACTGTATATGTCCTTCGCGGACGACCGCCTGAAGAAGTTCGACTACGAGGTGAACCGGACGGCCCCCGAGAGACGCCGGGACGAAATCCTAAACAGCCTCCTCAACGGGTTCTCCGGCTGCATTGACGACGCCGCCGACCAGATCGACGTGGCGCAGGAGAAACAGCTCGATATTCGCGGCGAACTCAAGACGATGAAAAAGAAGGACGAGGATTTTCTCGGCGCGCTCCAAAAATACGATAAAGCCGGGCCGGACCTGGATGCTTACAAGGATACGATCGAGGATGCGATCGCAGGCATTCAAGACGCCCTCACCGATATCGGCGACGCCGAAAAGGAAGCGACGCCCGGACCCGTGCGGAGAAAACCTTGAGGCCATCGAGCCGGCCGGATCGCCTGGTCCCCGGCGGCGAGCGCATTTTCCACCGCATCTATACGCGGCTCGGCTGCGAGGGGCGGCCGCCGCAGTTTATCGTCGAATACCATCCATACACGGACCTGACGCATACCATCCGGTTGCGCGAAGATACGGCGCACGTTCGCCTGTCGGATGTGCTGCGCCATGCGCCGATCACGGTTGTGGAGGCCGCGGCAGCGATCCTGCTAGGGCGCCTCTACAGGCGGCGCCCGCCAGCCGATCTGATCGAGACCTACCGGCAATTCTCCCACGCAGGACCGACACGCCACAGGATTCTGCAATTACGGCAACGGCGCGCACGCCGGATCGAACACCGGCCCGCGGGAACGCATTACGATCTCGAACCCATGTTTCAGCATCTTAATAAAAGCTATTTTCAGGATTCGCTTCCACAGCCCCGGCTGGGCTGGAGCCGGCGCTCCTGGCGGACGCAGCTCGGCTGTTTCGATCCGGCGCTCAATCAAATCGTTCTCAATCGCCAGCTCGATCATGCGAGAGTGCCGGATTACGTGGTCGCCTACGTGCTTTATCACGAGATGCTGCACCTAAAACATCCCGTGAGTTTCGCGCGCTGCCGGAGAGAATCGCACCCGGTAGAGTTCCGCAAAGAAGAAAAGCAGTTCGAGGATTATCACCGCGCCGTGAAATTTCTCAAGAGCTTTCCGGTCGATTGAAGCGATTGCGGCGTTCTTCGGGGATGCGAGGCCTGCCGTGGCGCGTGACTGGAACCGCACACGGATAAAAACGCTCAGCGCGCCGTCAGCTCTTCAATTTTCTTCCGTATTTTCCTTGCGTCGGGAGCGCCCGGAAGCACCTGAAGATATTCCTTGTAATACTTCGCGGCGGTCGCTTTGTCGCCCTTTTTCTCGTATGCCTGGCCCAGGAGAAGGCGCGGCTTCGCGAAATTCGATTTGAGCCGGATGGCATCCTGGAAGCGGGCGATGGCGGCGTCGAGATCGCCTTTATGGATGTAAAACATGCCGACGTCGATATCGTGTTGGGCGGGAACGGGATCGTAGGCGGCGTTCCGTGGCGCGGCCTGCGACTGCTCCGCTTCAGGGTGCCGGGAGGAGGATTCACCGGACTGGCCGCTTGATTGATCGCCGGACTGGTTACTGGATTGATTACCGGACTGCGACTTTTGTTGCCGTCCGGACGAGGGCCAGAGCGACAGGGAGAAGAGCAAGCCGAGCAGAGCGGATTGTAAGGCGAGCCGGCGCATGGGGCGATCCGATCAAATTAGAATGCGTTTGCTACTATTAGAGTTGGCTCGCGCGCGAATGGAAACGGCGGGAGCAACTCCGCATCCATTGTAACTGGAACGCAACAGACATGGAACTCCGCGAAAAAGCCGGTAATTTGCCGTTGCAGCCGGGGGTGTATCTGTTCCAGGACGCCAGCGGCGCCATTCTTTATGTGGGCAAGGCGCGTTCCCTGCGCAGCCGGGTACGGTCGTACTTTCTGGAATCCCGCTGGCAGGACGCGAAGACGGGTTCGTTGGTCCGGGAGATCGCCGATCTCAATTACATCGTTGTGGATAATGAGAAAGAAGCGCTGGCGCTTGAAAACAATCTGATCAAGCAGCATAAGCCGAAGTTCAACGTGCTGCTGCGCGACGACAAAACCTATCCTTACATCCGATATACGGCGTTCGAGAAATATCCGCGCGTGTATGTGACACGGCGGCTGAAGAAAGACGGCTCCATCTATTTCGGGCCGTACTTCCCCGCAAGCCTTGCCTACCGGCTGGCGCACCTGATCCACAAGCACTTTCTGGTTCCCTCCTGCACGGTGGATCTTGGCCGGCGCCACCCGCGTCCGTGCTTGCAATATTACATCCATCGGTGCCTCGGCCCCTGCGTGGAGGGGTTGGTGACCGATGAACGCTACGTCGAAGCCGCGCGCGACGTCCGGATGTTCCTCGAAGGGCGGCGCAGCGACCTTTCGCGCAGCTTGAAAGAGCGCATGCAGCGCGCCTCGGACGAGCAGAACTACGAACAAGCCGGCGGGTACCGGGATCTGCTGCGCACCCTCGACGAGATGGAAGAGCGCCAGAAAATCGCCGCAGCCGAAGGAGACGATACAGACGTGCTGGCGTGGTACGCCGAACCGCCGCAGGTGGCGGTGAATCTCTTTCATCTGCGCGGCGGACGCGTGGTCGACCGGCGGGATTTCTACTGGGAAGACCTCGAAGAATTCGATCCCTCGGAATTTCTGCCTTCCCTGCTCAAGCAGCTCTATCTCGAGGCGGCCTATCTGCCGCGCTACATCCACGTGCCGATGGAGTTCGAAGACCGGGAATTGCTGGAAGAGGTTCTGAGCGAGGCTGCAGGCCACCGCGTGGAGATTTTCAATCCGCAGCGCGGGCACAAGCATGCGTTCCTGGAGCTGGTGGAGAAAAACGCAAAGCATTCCTTCCTGCAGCGGTTCCGCGTGCTGCGGCCCAGCTCGAAAGCGATTGCGGAAGCGCTCGAACCGGCGCTGGGGCTTCCCGAACCGCCCAAACGAATCGAA
Source organism: Candidatus Acidiferrales bacterium (assembly GCA_035534055.1). Taxonomy (GTDB): domain Bacteria; phylum Acidobacteriota; class Terriglobia; order Acidiferrales; family UBA7541; genus Palsa-295. The sequence continues at coordinate 43,646 of DATLST010000334.1, forward strand.
TGCTTCGATATTTCGCACATACAGGGATCGGATACGGTGGCTTCGATGGTGGTGTGGGAAGATGGGCGGATCAAGAAATCCGACTACCGAAAATTCATCATCCGCGGAGAATCGATGCCGGAGGGACCGGAAAAATCGGCCGGCCTGCTGCGAGACGATTTCGCGAGCATGCGCGAAGCGGTCGAGCGGCGTTATCGCCGTTTGCAGGAAGAGGGCAAGCCGATGCCGAGCCTGGTTCTGATCGACGGCGGAATCGGCCAGCTGCACGCAGCGGCGCAAGCGCTGGAGAAACTGGAAATCATCAACCAGCCCATCGCGAGCATCGCCAAGAAGGAAGAGATTTTGTATGTATTGGGACGCGAGGACGAGCCTATTGTTCTCGACCGCCATTCGCCCGTCCTGCACCTGATCCAGCAGATTCGCGACGAAACCCATCGATTTGCAGTGACCTTTCACCGGCAACGCCGGTCGAGCCAGCGGCTGCGCTCTTCCCTCACCGAAATTCCCGGCGTCGGCGAACGAACCGCGCAGAAGCTGCTGCGACGCTACGGCAGCGTCGCGCGGCTGCGGCAGTTGACCGTGGAGGAATTATCCGCGGAACTGCCGAGGGCGCGGGCGCAACATATCCACGATCGCCTGCACGAAACGAACACCCAGACCCCGCGCGCCGATTAGCCGAATACTCCCGAAAGCCGGGCTCCGACGTTCGGTATTGGCCTAGCTATCTGCTACTATCCCCGGCGGTCAAAACCAAGCGTCTCGAAGCGTCCCACTATCGCAACGTACCGCGCGCTGCGCGCGGCTTTGTCGCGAGCCGAAGCAGGCAGCCTTGCACCCGGAGGACACGCCGTGAACCGAACACAGAGTCCGCGGAACAGCACAAGCAAAGATCATCCAGCAACAGGATCGGCGGAAACGGGACTGGCACGGGTGGGAACGGCGCTGGCCGATTGGTCGGAGCAATGGTTTCCCGACGCTTTCGTTTTTGCGCTCGTAGCGCTCCTTATCGTATTCGTCGCCGCCTTGTTTCTGGGCAGCGCGGTGCGGGAACTCATTCAATATTTCGGCCAGGGGTTTTGGAGCCTGATTCCTTTCACGATGCAGATGGCGATGATCATCATCGGCGGGTACGTGGTGGCAACGTCGCCGCCCGTCCACCGGCTGATCCGCTGGCTTTCCACGATCCCGCAAACTCCGCGAGGAGCAATCGCCTTTGTGGCATTTTTCTCCATGGCCAGCTCCATGGTCAGCTGGGGCCTCAGCCTCATCTTCAGCGGCCTGCTCGTTCGAGAAATCGTGAAGAACGTGCGCGGAATCGACTATCGCGCCATTGGAGCGGCGGCCTATCTGGGCGCTTGCAGCGTGTGGGCACTCGGGCTCTCCTCATCGGCAGCGCTCTTGATGGCGACGCCTTCCTCGATTCCTTCCGCTTTGCTGAAAATCAGCGGGACGATTCCCTTGAGCCAGACGATTTATACGTGGCAAAGCCTGTCAACCGCCGCCATTTTGATGCTCTCCTCGGTGACGGTCGCCTATCTCTCGGCTCCCAAAAGCTCGACGAAGACAGCCGAATCGTTCGGAGTGACAGGCGGACTTGAGTTGGGCCAACTCGAAGAGCGCCAAACGCCAGCCGAGTGGCTCGAATATGCGCCGGTGCTGTCCGTGGTGGTGGGTGCGCTAGGGCTGGCGTATATCGGGCAAGTATTCGCGACGCGAGGGCCTTTGGCGGCTCTCGATTTAAACACATACAACCTGTTGTTTCTGATGGCTGGGCTTCTGCTTCATTGGCGCCCCCGGTCGTTTACGCGAGCGGTCAACGATTCCGTTCCCGCCACGGCCGGGGTGCTGATTCAGTTCCCGTTCTACGGGGGAATTTTCGGGATCGTCACGATGTCGCCGATCGCGAGCGAATTGGCGCACTTCTTCGTCCGTATTTCTTCGCACAGCACCTTTCCCATTCTGGTCGCAATCTATTCCGGCGTCCTGGGACTCTTCGTTCCTTCGGGGGGCAGCAAATGGATCATCGAAGCCCCGTATGTTTTACAGGCGGCAAAAGGTCTTCACGTACACCTGGGCTGGGTGGTTCAAATCTACAACGCGGCCGAGGCGTTGCCGAACCTGGTGAATCCATTCTGGATGCTGCCGCTGCTGGGCATCCTCAAAGCGAGGGCCAGGGATCTGGTTGGTTATGGATTGATGCAGTTAGCGGTGAATACCGCGCTCGTACTCTTTTTGAGCTGGCTTTTTGCGCGGACATTCACGTACATACCCTCTATTGTCCCGTGAGCCCAAATTTACGGGTAAGACCCCTCGCCTGTATAGCGCGCTCTAAATAAGGCATCACATTTGCTTGCAAGCCATTTTAGCCCCAGTAGTTTGCAGGAGCATCGATTGTGATAGCGCGCGCATCAAATATATTGAGGTTGAGATAATGAACATGATGCCCTTAAATTTGAAGCTCATGCCAGGGCTATTCTTGGCCCTGATGCTTTGCGTTCAGGCGGGGGCCAGCACATCGACACCACCTCGAACTGCCGTTCCGGGAACAATTAACTACCTGGAAGGCCAGGTTTCCATCGACAACCAAACCCTTGATTCTAATTCGATAGGGAAGACCGTACTGGGAAACGGGCAGGCTTTGAACACTGATAGCGGCAAGGCAGAGGTGTTGCTGACGCCGGGAGTATTTGTGCGTGTTGGCGATCATAGTTCCGTGAAGATGATCTCGCCCGATTTGACGAACACGGAAGTTGCCATCGATAAGGGTGAAGCCATCGTCGAGGTCGACGAGATCCATGCCGAAAACAACGTTCGAATTGCCGAAGATGGAGCAACGATCCGGCTGATGAAGACCGGCCTCTATGACTTCAACGCTGACGATTCCGAGATACGGGTATTCGACGGGCAAGCCATGGTGCTCGCGGACGATGAGCGAGCAAAATTGAAAGGCGGCCACGAGTTGAATCTGAACGTCACCGTGCTCAAATCCAGCAAGTTCAATAAGAAAACCCATGAGACGGATGATCTGTATCGCTGGAGCAGCCTGCGCTCCGCCTACGTTGGCGAGGCCAACGTCGATGCGTCACCGGGTTACTTGGCCGACGGCTGGGGCTCGGGATGGTTTGGCTCTGGCTGGGTCGGCACCGGTTGGTATTGGGATCCTTGGTTTAGTTGCTACACTTTTATCCCCATGGATGGCGTGTTCTATAGCCCCTTCGGCTGGGGATTCTATTCACCGCTGATGGTCGATGAGGCTCCCATTTACTTCGGCGGTCGTTATTTTCATCGTTTTGGTCCTGACGTTCATGCCTGGGGGCCGGGTCTGCACTATGAACCTAGCCTCCGCGGTGGCGGCTTCTACAATGGATTTCATTCGGGCTCCGGCCTCCATTCAGGCCGTGGGATGTCTGGACCCCGAGGAGGATTTGGGCGTGGCAGCGGTGGTGGATTCCATGGTGGAGGCTTTCCGAGGGGTGGCGGGTTCCACGGCGGTGGCGGATTCCACGGCGGCGGTTTTGGCGGAGGCCGCGGACGCTGATATAGCCTCCACAACGGTCCAGGAAAAGCGGGCGATTATGCGGATTATGCCCGCTTTTCTTTTGCTGGGCCCTATGCTAGTGTCAATTTGGAGGTGCAAAAATGAGCAGCAACGTAGGCTCCAAAGTAAGTTTTTTCCTCGTTGGGCTGGGGATCGGTTCGTTGATTGGAATCTTGTTTGCCCCCGGCACCGGTGAAGACACACGCGACTACCTTGCCGCCCGCGCCGACGAAGGCCGGGGCTATGCGCAGAAGAAAGCGCGTGAATTGCGCGAGCGGGCCGAAGACTTGATCGAGCGCAGCAAAGAAGCAATGTCCCGCCAGAAGGGCGCCATTTCTTCCGCCGTCGACGCAGGCAAGGAAACGTACAAGCGCGAAGCGAAAATTTCCTAGCTGCGGCAAGGAGCCACCATGCCAGTCTGGGTCGAGGTGTTCATCGTCATTGCGGCGCTCGCCCTCCTAGTTCAGACCGCGTTCCTGGTTGCGCTGCTTTTTGAGATCCGCCCGCTGATCAAGCAGTGCGTACGGATTGCATCCAACCTCCACGCCAAGATGGATCCGATCCTTCTTCGCACCAGCCACATCCTGGACAATTCCGAGGACCGCATCAAGAGCATCATGGAGGACGCGTCGGAGATCACCCACGTGGCTCGCAATCAGGCCCAGAAAGTGGACCGGGTATTCACGGACGCCGTCGAGCGGCTGCGGCTTCAGGTGATTCGAGCCGACCACATTGTTACCGGCACGCTTGAGGTGATCGAAGACGCCGGCTCGAAGGTTCGCAGAACCGTGTGGAGGCCGATCTACCAGGTATCCGCAGTGCTGAAGGGACTTAAGGTTGGGCTGGACGTGATCCGCGGCGAGCGGCCGGGCCACACCGAATCAGACGGCGCTCATCAAGACGAAGAACTCTTCATTTGAGAGCCTCGAAGTGCCAGCTGTTTGCCAAGGCGGTTCGTGCCGGGGCGTTCGTTCGCTTGCACTAAGGTTTTGCGACTCAGGCGAGCCTCATTTGATTCGCGTCGAGCGCTCCGCTGAGATTCTCTATTTCCACCTGCTTCCAAGCCATTCCGCTGGCGGCAAATCGTTTTTAGCAGAATAGCAAGCCCATATCAGCCGGCGATCCAGCCGCCACCGAGGACACGTTCGCCGTCGTAAAACACCGCCGCCTGGCCGGGCGTGATGGCGCGCTGCGATTCACGGAATGAGACGCGCGCGGTAGAAGAATCGAGCGGGGTGATGTCCGCGGGCGCGGGCTCGTGCCGATTTCGAATCCGCACGGCGGCTTCCACGGTTCCATGAGGAACCGCGTAGGGAATCCAGTTGATGTTGCGAACCTCGCAAACCGAGCGGCGAAGCTCATCGTCCTCGCCCACCACCAGACGATTCTTCGCGCGATCGAGAGCGACCACGTAGACAGGACGTCCCGTGGCGAGCCCCAAGCCGCGCCGCTGGCCGACGGTGTAGTGATGCAGGCCGTTGTGCCGCCCGATTACGTCTCCGCTTGTCGTCACAATTTCGCCGTCTTCTTCCGGCAGGCTACTTCCCTGCTCCTTCAAATAGCCCTCAATGAACCGAACGTAATTGCCGGTGGGGACGAAACAAATCTCCTGGCTTTCGGGCTTCTGCGCCACCGGCACGGCGAGGCGGCGGGCAATGGCGCGCACCTCCTGCTTGGTAAGTTCGCCGAGGGGAAATTCCGTTCTCGCGAGTTGTTCTTGTGTAAGCCCAAAAAGAAAGTACGACTGATCCTTGGTGTCGTCCACGGCGCGCAGCAATTCATAGCGGCCCGTGCCGGAATTGCGGCGCACCCGGGCGTAATGGCCGGTTGCGATGCGCTCGGCGCCGATCTGGCGAGCGGTGACGAGAAGCTGATCGAACTTCACGTGATTGTTGCACAGCGTACACGGAATGGGAGTGCGCCCGTGGAGGTAATCGTCCACGAAGGGCCGCACGACGGTCTGCTCGAATTCGCGCTCGAAATTCACGACGTAAAACGGAATGGCGAGGTGCTCGGCCACGCGCCGCGCATCGTAGACATCATCGAGCGAGCAGCAGCGGTGCTGAACCGGGGCGTCCCCCTGGAGCTGCGGCAGGCGGCGTTGATTCCAGAGCTGCATGGTGAGGCCCACGATCGTCTGGCCGCGCTCGCGAAGCAGGGCCGCGACCGTGGAGCTATCCACACCACCGCTCATGGCCACCGCTACCGCATTCGCGGGCATGGCCGCGGCGGTCGTCGAAAGTTCCGAAGTGGAGAGTGATGGCATGGAGAGACTTTATCGCGCCGGCGCCACGCTTGTGGAATGCGGCGAAAGCGCGCGCAGGCGCTCGACAACGCCGGGAATCACCGCGATCGCACGGTCAATCTCTCCGCGTGTGGTGGGGCGGCCAAGGCTGAAGCGCAAGCACGATCGCGCATCGTCATCGGAAAGGCCGATGGCGGTGAGCACGTGCGAGGGTTCGACCGCGCCCGCCGAACAGGCAGCGCCCGTCGAACACTCGATGCCCTGCAAATCGAGCGCGATCACCAGCGCTTCGCCGCCCGCCGCTCCGAACATCAGATTCGCCGTATTCGGCACGCGCCGCCGACGATCGCCGTTCACACGCGCGGAGGGAATCCGGTCGAGGAGCGATTGTTCGAATCTGTCGCGAAGCGCGGCGACGGACTCCGTATCCTCGGCAAGATGCTCGCGCGCGAGCTCAGCCGCTTTGCCCAAGCCAACGATGCCCGGAACATTTTCAGTGCCGGGGCGACGGTCGCGCTCGTGATGCCCACCCTGGAACTGCGGCTCGATCGGAGTGCCCGAACGAACGTACAGCGCACCCGCGCCTTTGGGTCCGTAGATCTTGTGCGCTGAAATCGAGAGAAGATCCACGCCGAGGCGGTTCACATCAATGGGCAGCTTTCCGGCGGACTGAACCGCGTCGCAATGAAAATAGACGTCGGCGTCCTTGGCGATTTGCGCGATCTCTTCGATAGGTTGGATCGTGCCGAGCTCGTTGTTCGCGTGCATCACCGTGATGAGCACGGTTTCGGGCCGCAACGCGCGGCGCACATCCTCGGGATCGATAATTCCCTGCGCATTGACAGGAATATATGTGACGTCCGCGCCGCGCCGCTCCATTTCCTGGCAGGCGTTCAGCACAGCGTGATGCTCGATCGCTGTGGTAATGATGTGCTTCCGCGACATGCCCGGCGCTGGCTCGACGCTTCCGGCAATCCCGAAGATCGCGAGATTGTCCGCTTCCGTGCCACCGCTGGTGAAAACGATTTCGCTGGACTTCGCCCCGAGCAGCGTGGCTACCGATTCCCGAGCCGTATCCACGGCGCTGCGCGCGCGCTGCCCCGTCGAATGGATCGAGCTGGCGTTGCCAAAATTGTCGGCAAAGTACGGCGTCATCGCGGCCAGCACGGCGGGGTCGACAGGCGTCGTTGCGTTGTAATCGAGGTAAACGTGCATTGCTTGATTGGTCCTAGGTTCAGGATAGCGGCTGCGACAGGGGCGGTCAAGGCGGGAGGAAAGCTGGCGGTGTGTCAGTTTCCGATCATCTCAACTAACCAGCACTAACAGTGAATTCACTGAGTTCTCCTTACGTCGGAGTAGTATAGGGCCCAGTGATCCAATTATCGTCTATTTGCTAGGGTCAATTAAAGAAAAGGAATGTGTGAACCTGTTGACTGTTATCGCATCGGAAGCAGCAGAGGGAAACATAGCCAGCACTGAAAAAGCATAATGCTTGCCAAAGTAGAAATTTCCAATGCCAATCGCATTCTTATCCTGAACACGACATTTAATACCGAACCCGAATCCCACATAACCGCGGATGGGCGGGGAGGGTGAGCTATTGCTAACCAAATTACAATTTGTCAAAGCTTTGAGGGTAGACTCATCTACCGCTTGTTCTGACTTCATCTTCTGATACGCCACAACGTAGACGGTAGAACCGGAAGTGGCCTGAATGGTATGAATGACGACTCCGTTCTGCTCTCTGACGCTTTGCATAGGCTCAGTGGGGAAAAGCACAGAAAAATTGCCGTCTTCATTGGTATACCGATGCCATTCAGCTGTTTGTGCTGCAGTTGGCATGGCTGGACTAACTCGGCTGTGATTCGCCGAAATCTCTTCAGCTCGTTTACGAAATACGGCGGCTTCTTGCTTTCTTCCTTCCTCACTGTAAACTCTGGAAAGGTTACGGAGAATAACGACAAGATCCTCCGACTCCGCTCCAGATCGTTGCTGGCGTATAGCCAACGCCTTATTGAAGGCGACTTCAGCCTCACGCCATCGACCCTGCCCGTCCAGCGCCAAACCGAGGCGATTGAGAGTCGAAGCTACTTCGTAGGTTTGAGAACCCAACGAGGTCTCAAGGACCGAAAGCGCTTCACGTGCAAGGTGTTCTGCGTCCGTAAATTTGCCCTCACCGTCATACACGAGACTCAGCATGGATGTTGCCCAAGCCGAGCATGGATCTCTAGGCCCCCGGCGCGATTGACAGATAGCCAAACTCCGCTTGGCCAGCGGCTCGGCAATTTCATCGTGGTCCCGGTCGTAATAGAAATAGGCCATCGCGTTCAACGTAGAAACTAATGGCAACGCGTCAGACCCAAAAGTCTTTTCTTGTAACAGAAGTGCCCGCTTGTAGGCAGTTTCCGCTTCTCCGTAGCGCCCCAATTGCTCGTAGGATGCCGCCAACTTAACCAGGAAATCCGCATAGCGTCCTTCCCAACGGGATTGATACTTTTCGAAAACGGGCTGAGCGCGCTCATCTAGTAAAACAGCGTCTTCGTAATTCTCCAATCCACGGTCGGCGTCCGCCAAGCTGTCTTGGCAGCTAGCAATGTCAAGTGCTCCCATTTTGTGCTTCTCGGCAAACTCCACTGAAAACTGGAATTCTTTTTGCGCTTTGGCAAAGTCTCCGGTATCAAGGGCGACTTGCCCCAGATTGATTGCCTGGTTCCATTCCGCATCGATCTTTTCTTTAGGTCGGTAAACCGCGACATACAAGAACAATGCGAGAGTTATTGTTCCGATCTCCAGGACTAGATAAAGGCGGGCGTGTTTTTTTTCTGCTCTCATCCTCTGAACATGCAGTGATTTCATCACTTTCGAGGGTCACTACACCACATTTATATCAAGTTGACAATAACGCTGAGTTTAAACGATATAACCGGCACTTCGGCAATCCTATTCTACAACTGCACGACCGGGTCGACAGGCGTCGTTGCATTGTAATCGAGGTAAACGCGCATTGCTCGATGGCCCTAGATTCAGGATATGCACGAAGCCGCAGGCGCGGCGGAGGGCCTGCCGCACCGTGACAGCCTTGAGCCAAGATTTTCGGTTTCGCGCGTGCGGCAATTATTGTAGTGTCCAAGCCGGACACAGCGTAACGGGAGCAAGGTTACGCCGAGTCTTCGTGCAGGAAGGCCCGGGAGACATGATAATCCCTGGCAAGGAGCCGACCAATGGAGCCAACGAAGCCCAAACTGCCGAGCGAAGCCATAGAACTCTACAATCTTTTTATTCACGGAGAAATCAGCCGCCGCGACTTTATGGACGGCGTGAAGCGGTTTGCGATAGGCAGCCTGGCGGCGGCAACGATTATCGAAGCGTTGATGCCGAACTACGCTCTGGGGCAGCAGGTGTCCAAGACCGATGACCGGATCAAGGCCAGCTACGAAACCGTCCCATCGCCACAAGGGAACGGAAGCATCAAAGGGTATCTCGTTCGGCCCGTCAGCGCCGACACACGATCCGCGACGGTATCGAAATTGCCCGGCATTCTCGTCATCCACGAAAATCGCGGGCTGAATCCCCATATAGAGGACATTGCGCGGCGGCTCGCCCTCGCCAACTTCATGGCATTTGCGCCGGACGGACTCACCTCTCTTGGCGGCTATCCCGGCGACGACTACGAAGGCGGGCAGATGTTCGCCAAGATCGATCCCAAAAAGATGTTCGAAGATTTCGTGGCCTCGGCGATATGGCTGAAATCGCGCCCCGACTGCACGGGCAAGATCGGCGCCACCGGTTTCTGTTACGGGGGCGGCGTCGCGAATATGTTGGCGGTCCGGCTGGGAGCCGATTTGGCGGCCGCGGTGCCGTTCTACGGCAACGTTCCCCCCACGGCAGATATTCCGAAGATCAAGGCGGCGATTCTGGTGCATCACGGGGCGCTCGACACGCGACTGGCGGCGACGTGGCCGGCGTACGACGCAGCGTTGACGGCAGCGAACGTTCCGCACGAAGGCTATATCTATCCTGGCGCCGTCCACGGCTTTAATTGTGATGCGACGCCTGAGCGCTACAACAAAGCCGCGGCCGACCTGGCCTGGCAGCGCACGATTGACTGGTTCAATAAATACGTGCGCGCCTGATTTCTTCCCTACTCGCTCCCCGCTTCAGGGCCGAGCTGGCGCCGCCAGGCCGATAGGCGTTTCGTTTTCGTTGCAATCGAGGGAATAATCCGGCTTATCAGGAGCCGGCTAGGAATAGGAAGGGCCTTCGTCAAAGCATTGCGGCGCGGTATCGCTCATGGGACCCTGCAGGAGCAAATACAGAAACTGCTGGGTGTTGCCCTTGGGAGTGCAGTGCAGTTCTTTCGAGCTTTCCACCGCACGAAAACGCACACCGAATTCGTTCCGCAGCGACTCGGCGTCATAACGCATGGCATCGAGCCCACTGCATTTTGCAGGGCCTTCGGGCCCGAACGTACTGATAATGAGGTGTCCACCCGGCTTAACGGTATTGATGACGTTGCGGACATACGCAATCCGCTGTTCCGCGACCGTCAGAAAATGAAACACTGCGCGGTCGTGCCAGATGTCGAAGGAGGACGGTAACTCCAGTGCTTCGGTAATGTCCGCGGCGATCCATTGGACCTTTTCGGCAGCCCGGCCCAATCGCTTCTGGGTGACCTCAATCGCGACTTGCGAAATGTCCAGAACGGCGATGTGTTCATATCCACGGGCAAGAAGATCGTCAACGAGCGTCGATTCGCCGCCACCGACGTCAATGATCGATGCCGACTTATTACCACCCGCTGCACGTTCGATCAAAGCAAGCGACGCTTCCAGATGGGGGCGATACCAACTGACGGTTTCCGGGGCCTTGCGGGTATACACCGTCTCCCAATGTGTTTTCGTATCCATGACACGGCAAGATGCCCGCACAGGCGCGCATCGATTCAGGCTGAGATCAACAGCAGCCGCAAGCCTTCCCGCGAATTGCTTCCTTGCCTTCCCACACGATGAGCGGTATCAGCGCTAGCGCCGCAACTGGATCTGCCCAAGCCACGCGCCAAATTGCACTCACCGCAAGCCCCGCCAGGGCAATCAGGGAAAGATAACCGCACAAGCCCGACTGAGCGGCATCGGCTCTTAACGCGGCACTGCCCGTAGTTGCCGACAGCTTTCGCTTTTCATTGGCAAGCCACGGCATGATAACGGCCGCGGCAATCAAGACCGCAATGCCCAGGTAAGTTGGCCTTGGCTCGTTGTGCCCCAGCAGCGTCATCACTGAAACCACCGTCACATACGCGGCGAGCGCAAAAAGCAATGCGCCGGCGACCCGCGCAGCCCGCGATTCCGCACGGCGGTTTTCAACGGGCGCGCTGAATAGCCAAAGAACCACGACCGCGGAAAGAAGCTCGACGGCACTGTCGCCGCCGAACGCAAGCAGAGCGGGGCTGCGCGCTCTCCATGCCGCCAATAGGGAAACGGCGGCTTCAATGGTCATCCAAACGATTGTAACGAGTTGAATCCGTTGAATACGGCGGAGCGTGTCGTACTTTGGAGTTTGAGATATGGAGACCATACCTCGGCCATTATGACATTCATGGAGTACGGCCTGCCAGCCGCTTCCTGCACGATTAAAACGGAAACCGCAGATTAGCCACTGCCGGAATTCTCAGTGGTACCTGACAGTACCGTGGCCGTCCGTTAGCGTCGCTATCGAGGTGGCCATCTCACCGGATCGTTGACGAACCGGCAGCTTGGCGCGATATACGTGGGAGGCGAGTCCAATCTGCTTGAGAACCCAGATGCCATACCAGTTGAAGTCGATTTCGTACCACTTCAATCCGTGCCGGGCCGAAACGGGGTGGGCATGATGATTGTTGTGCCAACCTTCGCCAAAAGTGAGCAGCGCCACCCACCAGCTATTGGTCGATCGATCCCTGGTCTGAAAGCGGCGCGAACCCCAAATGTGCGTGGCCGAGTTGACGAGCCAAGTCGCATGAAGCCCCAAGACAGTGCGCAAGAAAATGCCCCACAGCAGGAAGGGCAATCCGCCGATGGCGAAAAGCGCAAGCGCGAGGATAAGCGTTGGCACAAAATGGTACTCCGTGATCCAGACGTGGAACTTGTCCTGGGCAAGGTCGGGAACGTAGCGATCCAGCGTCGAAGCGTCCTGGCGCAACGCATTGCCCACCAAGATCCAGCCCACATGCGCCCACCACTTACCATCGCGCGGAGAGTGCGGATCGCCTTCCTCATCCGGGAATCGATGATGCATACGATGCGTGGCCACCCACAGGAGCGGGCCCCCTTCCACGGCGGTGACGGCGCAAACCGTGAGAAAGTATTCGACCCACTTGGGAGTCCTATAACCGCGATGGGTGAGCAGCCGGTGATAGCCCATCCCGATTCCCAGGCTCCCGGCCACCCAGTATAAAAAGATCGCAACGAATAGCGCGTTCCAGGTGAAGAAGAAGAGCGCCAACACAGCCCCCACGTGAAACACGGCCATGAACGAAGCGATCAGCCAGTTGAACCGGTTCTTGCCAGTCTGATTTTCCCGCGAACTGTTGAACCGCAAGAGGCGCATGGAATTCCCACGGGAATTGTGGACGACGGGACAGAAAGAATCTGTTCTAAAAAGCACACACCGTATTTTTAGTACCTTAAGGGCAACGCATGTCACAAATTGAACATGTAAAGTAAAAACCTCGTCAGGAACAAATCCACGACGAGGACAGTCAGGGAGGACTCGACGAATGCGGCAATCGTGGCGCGGCCGACACCTTCGGCCCCGCCTTTCACGCGGAACCCCTGATAACAACCCACTGTCCCAATGATGAATCCGAAAACAACAGGCTTGATGAAGCCTATAAAGATATCGCCAAAAACGAGCGCATGGATGGCGTGGGTCCAGAACTGCTCCGCGCCAAGGTGCAGTGTGAGACTTGCGACCAGGAACCCGCCGAGCAGCCCCGCGCAATCCCCCACCGCCACGAGCACCGGCAACACCAGCACCGTGGCAAGCACGCGCGGCGTCATCAGCCTGCGGATTGGGTCAATTCCGAATCCCCGCATCGCATCCACCTGTTCCGTGACGACCATTGAGCCCAACTCGGAAGCCATCGCGGTGGCGTTCCGCCCCGCGATGAGCAGCGCCGTGAACACGGGACCAAGTTCGCGGAGGAGCGCAAGCGAAACGGCGTCACCCGTTAAAATCGTTTCGCCGAAACGGCTAAACTGCGACGCTGAATTCAAAACAATCACACCGCCGACGCAAAGGAGCGCAACGACGACAATCCGCAACGAACCCACGCCAATCACGTCCATCTGTTCGACCAAGTTGGCGACGTAACGCGTGTCTGTAAAGATGGCCCGGACCGAATGAAAGGCGAGCAGCGAGTAGTCCTGGATGATGAAAGTCCACTTCTTCAATGCGTTCCCGATCCCCAAGGGACCCGAAGTTGCGTTCACAGTTATACCCCCCTGTCACAACATATCTATCGGTCTAAACGTTCGGTGTCCATCCATTATCCGCGCCGTTTTTGTGGTGTTACTGTTCGTAACTTGCCGGCAGCCATTACCTTGACAGTACCGTGGCCGTCCGTTAGCGTCGAAGGAAGATCGAGCAGCGCGGGCGAACCCGCATGGACACCGACAGGAGCGAACCTTGACGCGGCCAATCATTACACTGACGACGGACTATGGCATGGAGGATCCCTTTGTCGGAATCATGAAGGGCGTGATCCTGAACATCCATCCCGAGGTCAACCTCGTGGACATCACGCACAACGCCCTGCCACACGACATTCTCGACGGGGCGCTCGCGATCGGGCAGGCATATAAATACTTCCCGCCGAGGACGATCCACCTCGTCGTCGTCGATCCCGGAGTGGGGACGGCCCGGCGTCCGATTCTTGTCGCGGGCGACCAGCATTATTTTGTGGCGCCCGACAATGGCGTGCTCTCGAGCGTATACGACCAGTGCGAATCGGTCAGCGCCTGGCACATCATTTCCGAGCACTATTTCCTCCAGCCCGTGAGCAACACATTCCACGGGCGCGATATTTTCGCTCCCGTGGCCGCATGGCTCTCGAAGTCGTGGCAAACTTCCAGCTTCGGCGAGCCTATCAGCGATTTCGTGCGCTTTGCCATCCCCAAGCCGAAGGTTGCCGGCAATACAATTAAGGGCGCGGTCCTTCGAACGGACCACTTCGGAAACTTGATTACGAATCTGACCGTTCAGGATGTCCCGGCTCTGGCTGCCCTCGACGGGAAACTCGCCATCTCCGTGGGGAACGGTCGCATCACCAAAGTGGTCCAGATGTTCGCGCAGGGCGCGGCGGGCGAGGCGGTGGGCTTCGTGGGGTCCAGCGGCTACCTGGAAATTTCGGTGAATAAAGGCCATGCCGCACGCACGCTGGGGGCCGGCCGCGGCGCGGAAGTGATCGTGCAAGTAGAGTAAGCGCGCCCTCCGGTTTTAGCCCACCCCTACCCTACTCCGAATCTTTTTGCGTTGCGGGGCTTTCGGCGTTCACGCGGAAGCGATGGCCTTCAGGCTTTCGCGGGCGGCGGCGATCGTGCGGTCGATATCCTCTTGCGAGTGCGCGGCGGAAACGAACAGCGCTTCGAATTGCGACGGCGGCAAAAAGATTCCGCGGTCGAGCATCCCATTGAAGAAAGCGGCGAAGCGCGCCGTATCGGATTTCTTCGCGGCGGTGTAGTCCCGCACCGGTTCGGAGCTGAAAAACAGGGTCAGCAGCGAACCGGCGATGGCGACATGCCCCGGCAGTCCCGACTCCCTGAGCGCATCGCGCAAGCCTTCGGCCAGTGCCAGCGCTTTCCCGTTGAGAGTATCGTAAAAACCGGGGACTTCGAGCTTCGGCAGCGTTTCGATTCCGGCACGCATGGCCAGCGGGTTTCCCGATAGCGTTCCCGCCTGATACACGGGGCCGAGCGGCGCCACCATTTCCATGATGTCGCGGCGTCCACCGTAGGCAGCCACCGGCAGCCCGCCGCCGATAATTTTGCCTAGAGTCGTCAGGTCCGGCGCAATCCGATAGACATTTTGCGCGCCCCCGGATGCCAGGCGGAATCCGGTGATGACCTCGTCGAAAATCAGGAGCGCGCCATCGCGCTGCGTGATTTTTCGCAGTCCCGCAAGAAACCCGGGCTCCGGCTGCACGACCCCCATATTGGCCGCCACAGGCTCGACGATCATGGCGGCAATTTCCCCAGCGTGCTCTCGAAAAATTCGTTCGACCGCCGCGAGATCGTTATAGGGAGCATTGAGCGTGAGTTTCGCCAGGGCCGCCGGCACTCCGGGGCTCGACGAAATTCCCAGCGTGGCAAGTCCGGAGCCGGCTTCGACCAAAAAACTGTCCGCATGACCGTGAAACCCGCCTTCGAATTTCAGGATGCAATCGCGCTTCGTGAAACCGCGGGCCAGCCGGATGGCGGACATCGTGGCCTCGGTTCCGGAGCTGACAAAGCGGATGCGTTCGATCGACGGCAGCGCCCGCGCGATGCGCTCGCCCAATTCGATTTCGAGCGGCGATGTCATGCCGTAGCTGGTGCCTCGTTTGGCCTGGTCCGCGACACCGGCTACAACATCGGGGTGGGCGTGTCCCAGAATCAAGGCTCCCCAGGAACACACGTAGTCGATGTATTCACGCCCGTCGGCGTCCCACAGGCGGGAGCCCTTGGCGCGGTCGATCACGAGCGGCGTGCCTCCAACGGCGCGAAAAGCGCGCACGGGGCTATCGACGCCGCCCACGAGTATCTTCTTCGCGCGCTCGAAAAGCTCGATGGAGCGGGGACGCGAATTTGCGGCGCCGGCTTGCTTCAGATCGCCTGCAGTTGGGCCAGGCATCAGCAGGCCTTGAGCCAGCGGGCCAGATCTTTCGCGTGATACGTCAGGATGATGGAGGCGCCCGCGCGCTGGATGGCAGTCATAATCTCGAGAGCGATGCGCCTCTCGTCGATCCAGCCGTTTCGCGCCGCGGCTTTCACCATGGCGAATTCTCCGCTCACGTTGTAGGTGCCAACCGGCACGTCGAACTGCTCGCGCACTCGGTGAATGACGTCGAGATACGCGAGCGCGGGCTTCACCATAATCAGGTCCGCGCCCTCTTCGAGGTCGAGCGCCACTTCGCGCAGCGCTTCCCGCGCGTTGGCGGGGTCCATCTGATAGCTGCTGCGGTCTCCCGATTTCGGAGCCGATTGCGCCGCTTCGCGAAAGGGCCCGTAAAAAGCGGAACAATATTTGGCCGCGTAGGAAAAGATTGCGACGTCCTGAAAGCCCTTGGCGTCGAGCGTCCGGCGGATGGCCGCGACCCGGCCGTCCATCATGTCGGAGGGCGCGACGATATCCGCCCCGGCGCGCGCATGTGAAAGCGCTGCGTCGGCCAGCAGATCAAGCGTCGGATCGTTGAGGATCTCGCCGCCTTGCACCACTCCGCAATGGCCGTGGCTCGTGTATTCGCACAGGCACACGTCGGTGATGACAAGCAGGTTCAGCTTTGCCTTCCGGATCGCTTCAATCGACCGCTGCACCGCCCCGTGCGCCGCAGCTGCCTCCGATCCCGTCTCATCTTTATGGTCGGCCAGGCCGAACAGGATCACTCCCGGAACGCCCAGGTCCGCGACTTCTCGGCACTCCTCCACGATTTGATCGGGCGATTGCTGATAGACGCCGGGCATCGAACTCACTTCGCTGCGCACCTTCGTTCCGGGACACGCAAACATCGGGTAGATGAGGCCGCTCGTGGTGAGGTGGGTCTCGCGCGCGAGTCCACGCAACGCTTCCGTCCGGCGCAGACGCCTCGGACGATGAGTTGGAAATGTCATGCAGTCCTCACAGTAGAAATATGACGCTCGAAATATCGAGCGATGGCATCCGCCAGCGTCTCCGCGGAAGAATCGCTTGCTTCAATTTTTGGACGAACGCCCCCTTCGCGCAAGGCCCGAGCCGTGGCAGGGCCAATGGCCGCGAACGGGATGCCGCCTGAGAGCGTTGCCAGCTCGGCTGCGGGAACCGCATCGCACAAATTGCGGAACGCCGAGGGGCTTGCGAACACAACCGCATCCACCTCCGCGCGGCGCAACCGGCCAAGAATCTCCGAATCGATTCCTTCAGGATTTGCCGTCCGATACGCGATCACTTCGATCACTTTCGCACCCGCTTCGCGAAGAGCGTTCGGCAACCGGCCATCTCCCCGGTCGCTTCGCGGCAGGAGCACCTTTTTTGCCGCAAGCGAACTCGCCAGTTCACGGGCAAGCGCCTCGCCGGTGTGAACGCTCGCCACGTAATCCACTCGCCAGCCTTCCTGCGTCAGGGCTCCCGCCGTCGCCGGACCAACGGCTCCCACGCGAACACGGGACGACTGAAATAATTCGCGCTCCGCCTCAAGTTCGCGGCAGCGCTGGCTGAAAAATCGAACCGCATTGGCGCTGGTGAACAGCGCCCAGTCAAATTCAGCGAGCCGCCGAATCGCCGCGTCCACAGCGTTCCACGTTTCAGGAGGCGCAAAGCGCACCATCGGCAGGAGCAATACTATAGCGCCCCCGCGATCGAGCGCCGCGATCCAATCGCGAGCCTGTTCAGGTGCGCGAGTCACCACGATGCGCTTCCCCGCCAGCGCCCGGTTCTTTTGGCCTTGGCTAGTTTTGCCCAACCGATCTTCCCACAAGACGCAGTATTTTGTCCGCGCCCTTGCCGATGAGGGCCTGCCCTAGCTGCCGCCCAATCTGCTCGGCGTTGGCGGCGGGTCCGCTCGCGTCGCTCCTCAGGCATTCTTTTCCGTCCGGCGAAAGCACGCACGCATCGAGATGGATTTCGCCATTCACAAGACGCGCCCACGCACCGAGCGGAACCTGGCAGCCGCCTTCCAGTTCGCGCAAAAGAGCGCGCTCAGCCGTCACGCAAACGCGTGTTTCCGGATCGTCCAGCGCCGCGACGAGTTTCGACGTGCTCTGATCGTCCGCGCGCGTCTCGATTCCGAGCGCGCCCTGGCCGACCGCCGGGAGCATGATCTCCGCAGGCAAAATTTGCGCGATCCTTTCGCTCGCACCCAAGCGGCTCACACCGGCGACGGCCAGCACGATCGCGTCGAATTCGCCAGCCGCCAATTTCGCCAAGCGCGTGTCCACATTGCCGCGCAGATCCGCCACGTCCAGATCCTGGCGGCCATGGCGCAGTTGCGCCTGGCGGCGCAGGCTGCTGGTACCGATTCGCGAGCCGGGCGGGAGATTCTTGAACGATTGTCCCTTGCGCGAGATCAGGCAATCGCGCGCGTCTTCGCGTTCCGTGATGGCCGGAAACACGAGCCCGCAGGGAATCTCCGTGGGAACGTCCTTCATGCTGTGGACGGCAAGGTCCACGGAATCCGCCAGGAGAGCATCTTCGATTTCCTTGATAAAAACGCCTTTCGTGCCCGCCTCGGCGCCGATTTGAGCGACCGATACCGCTTGAAAACGGTCTCCCGCCGTCCGGATGCGAACCAGCTCCGCTTCCACGCCATGCAATTGCCCGAGCCGTTCCCGGACGTGGTTCGCCTGCCAGAGCGCCAATGCACTGCCGCGCGTCCCGATGCGCAGCCGCGTCACTCCGCGTCCTCGTCGAGGCCGAAAAGATGGCGCAGGGCTTCCACGGCGGCCAGCCTGCCGCGCATGCTTCGTCCATTGCGAAGCCGCTCGCTAGGCTGATCGAGAACGCGGTCGATCAACTCTTCCGTGATTCGCGCGATTCGCTGGCGTTCTTCCGGCGAGGCGTCCGGCATTCCCTTCAGTTTTTCCTCGAGCAGGAGCTGGCGATGTTTGTGGAAGCGATCGCGAAGATCGTCGACAATCGAACCCGCTTCGAGCGTGGCTCGCCAGGCTTCGAATTTCGCGACGTGCTCGGCGATGATCGTTTCCGCGCGGGGGATTTCAGACTCGCGAGCCTTCTTGTTCTGCTCGACGATCTCGCCCAAATCGTCGATGTTGTAGAGATACAGATTGTATAAGCCCGCCGCCGCTGCATCGACGTTCCGCGGAACGCCGAGGTCCACGACGAATACGGGACGCCCGCCGCGAGCCGCAATGGATCGCTCCAGCATCGCTCGCGTCAACACCGGCCCCGTTCCTCCCGCCGAAGTGACGATAATATCGGGCTGGCCCAGCACGGTTTCGAGCGATTCCCATGCCACCGCCCGGCCGCCGATCCGTCCGGCAAGATCGGCCGCGCGGTCGTAGGAGCGGTTCACCACCTGCAAATTTCCGATTCCCCGGCCGCGGAGCTGCTCCACAACTTGCTCCGCCACTGCGCCGGCGCCCACGATCAGCGCCACGTGGCCCTTGAGATTGCCGAAGACGCGTTCCGCCAGCTTGACGCCCGCCAGCGCCACCGACATGGGGCGGGCACCAACCTCCGTCTCGGACCGGACGCGCTTCCCTACCTCGATCGCGCCCTGGAAGACGCGGTTCAACACGGGCCCCGTGACTCCATGGTCGAGCGCCTGGCTGTAGGCCGAGCGGAGCTGTCCGAGAATTTCCGCTTCGCCGAGCATCATCGAATCCAGCCCGGCGGCCACGCGATAGAGGTGCTGGACGGCGTCGCGGCCCACCCAGCGATAGAACTTGCCCTCCAAATCCGCGCGGGGTATCCGATGGAACGAAGTTAAAAAGTCCTCCATGGTCTCGGTGATCGCCGAGCCGGATTCGCCGGGAACTCCGTAGAGCTCGCTGCGGTTGCAGGTCGAGAGCACAACCGCTTCTTCCAGGATGCCCTGGCGACGGAGCTCGCCGGCGGCGTCGAGGGCCTGCTGCTGGGTGAAGGAAACGCGTTCGCGGAGTTCCACGGGCGCGGTCCGATGGTTGCATCCGATCAGCGCAACCCGGATTCGCCCCACTGCAACGCGCCCCGCCTTGGAAATCGCAGCCATCAGAAGAACCGGTGAAACCTCGTGAAGTACAAGTTCACAAACGTGTAGCTGAACAGCACGACAAGGAAATTGAAAGCGCACAAAAGCGCCGCGCGAGCGCCGCGCCAGCGGGCGGCCCTCGACAATCTCAGGTAGGCGACATACGCGCAGAGGATTACCAAAGTGATGATTACCTTGGGATCGCCCAGGTCGTAAGTGCCATTGAGGCGATGGCCCCAGAGCAAGCCCAATATCACCCCGACGCACAGCGTCGAAAGTCCGATCCATACGCTGCTGCGCGCCATGCGATCCAGCACGTCGAGCGCGGGAAAGCGCCAAAAAGTTGCGCCCAGCCGCCGTGAATGCAAGAGGCGGTCCTGGCCTAAAAAGACGAT
>DATLST010000335.1:0-6213 GCA_035534055.1 Candidatus Acidiferrales bacterium
TATCACGGATTTTTTCATCGCCACACGCGGCGATGTCGTGTCCCTCCAGGCGAACGTGGCTAAGTCCGGAATCGGCCAGCCAGTACGTGTGGTGCACGGCGGCGACACGCGCCAGCAATCGGTAGCCAATGCGCTGGCGCAAGTCGATCCCCTGACGGAAATCGTTCTGGTGCATGACGCGGTACGCCCATTCGTGACGTCCGAGCAAATCGAGCGCGTCATCGCGGAAGCTCGCGCTCGCGGTGCCGCCATTCTGGGTATTCCGGCCATCGATACGGTGAAGGAAGTGAAACGCGCGAGCCTGCCGGAAGATGTGGCTCTCATTTCAGCCACGATTCCACGCGAGCGCATCGTGCTGGCCCAGACGCCGCAGGCGTTTTCATATACGCTCCTGCGCGACGCCTTCCGCAAGGCAGAGGAAGACGACGTTACCGCGTCCGACGAAGCCGCGCTCGTCGAGCGTTTTGGCCACGATGTCTTCGTCGTGCTCGGCTCCGAGCGCAACCTGAAAATCACGCGTCCCTCCGACATGGACCTGGCCCGCTTCTATCTCGATCAGGAGCGCCGCGCAAAATGACGCGCTGCGGAATCGGCTACGATCTGCATCGGCTTGCGCCGGGGCCAAAGCTGATGATCGGCGGTATTGAAGTCCCATTCGACAAGGGGCCAGTAGGCCATTCCGACGGCGATGTGCTGAGCCATGCACTGTGCGACGCGCTGCTGGGCGCGGCGGGCCTTGGCGACATCGGCACGCATTTCCCGGATACCGATCCGAAGTGGAGGGGCGTTTCTAGTCTCATTTTTCTGGAGCATGCGCGAAAGCTGCTCGATGAACAGAGCATGCGCATCAATCACGTCGATGCGATCGTCATCTGCGAGCGGCCGAAACTCGGCCCTCATTTCCCGGCCATGCGTGCGGCGTTGGCGAAGTCACTCGGCGTCGCGATGGAACAGATCAATCTGAAGGCCAAGACCAACGAAGGCACCGGCGAAATCGGTTGCGGCGAAGCGATCGCCGCCCAAGTCATCGTGACCCTTGAAAACTGATCATCTCCATTCGTCGCTTCCAGCCGAGCCCGAAATGTCTTGCATTGCGCCGGATGTGCCCGAAGAACCGGCTCAGCCAACCGTGAATAAATTCGCAGCTGCGGACATTGCCGCGATCCTTCGCCAGCGCGGATGCATTCAGGCCGGGCGAGAAATCAGCAACGAGGCGGCCCTGCAGTCTTGGCTCGCGCGGGCAGCGAGCCTTCTAGGGCCGTTTGTACCGGGCCGTGCGACGCTGGATAGTTTGCTTGAACTTCTTTTCACCTACGATGCAGATGCTGTCTTGCGCCAAACCGCCAGCCACGGGGTGCTGGCACGCAGCGGCGCGAGAGAAGTGATCCGCGAGCTTGCCCATCGATTCATCGAGGGCGGAGAAATGGATTCCGACCGCTTCAAGAAGATCATCGAGGAGTTGAAAGCGGCGGTACCCTATCGCAGCCGAGCGATGTTTCATCCCATTCGCATTGCGCTCACCGGTCGCGCACAGGCGAAGGAGAACTGGACAAGGTCATCCTGCTGCTGGACTCCGCCGCGAAGCTCGATTTCGCCGTACCCGTGAAGAGCACGCAGCAGCGAATGCTGGAATTTTGCTCCGCTTTCGACTGACCGGACCTGTGCGACTCACTCCACTGGTCTGGCGCAAGGGTAAAGGCCACAAAAACCGATGAATTGGATGACGGGATTTCATCCGGTCGAAGAGGCGCTCGCGGTTGGACGCGCGCTCGACCGCATCGTCATTGCACGCGGACGCCATGGAGAGCGCGTCGAGGCTCTCGTGCGGTTGGCAAAGGCGCGCGGAGTCCCTGTGCGCTTCGAGGACCGCCAGCAGGTCGACCGTCTCGCGGGAACGCGAGAACATCAGGGAGTCGTCGCGCTCGCGGCTGCGAAGCCGGTAGCCAAGCTCGAGGATCTGCTTCGTACAAATACAGCGCAAGGGCTACTCGTTTTGCTCGATAGCATTGAGGATCCGCACAATCTGGGCGCAATCGTACGCACGTCGCTGGCTGCCGGAGCCACCGGCATAGTGATTCCGGAACGACGCGCCGCTGGCCTGAGCGATACGGTCGAGCGGACATCGGCAGGTGCGCTCGCGCACCTGCCCGTGGCTCGCGTGAAGAACTTGGTCCGCGCGATGGAAGAGGTGAAAGAAGCAGGCTACTGGTTGATGGGGCTCGACGAACGTGCTGAAAAACGCTACACAGAAGTGGACTTGAAAGGCTCGGTCGGGATCGTGCTCGGCAGCGAGGGCGAGGGCCTGCACGAACTGACTCGCAAGCGTTGCGATTTTCTGGTGTCGATTCCCACTGCAGGCCCGGTTCGCTCGCTCAACGTCTCCGTCGCCGCGGGCGTGATGCTCTTCGAGGCCGTTCGCCAACGGCAAGGCTCAAAGGCTGGCCACCTCAAATAGACTTGAACAGATTTCCGCGCCTGGTTTTTGGCTTCGGCGTCGAAGCATTGGGAGCATTCTTTACTACGTAGCTTAAGCCAATATTATTTAACGTCGATGCACGCTTCGGTACCGCAATCATTCATTCGTCAAGAGATGGGCTCGCTACGGCGCAGAAAAACGAGACGCCGTCCGGAATGAATGGACACGATCTCACAGTAAATGCAGACCGCAACTCGCAGCTTGCACCGCGGGAGTGCGGACCGTAGTATGTAGGAGAAGGCGCTGGAAGGGGATTTCCTCCGCTTCGGCAAGAATTCGATGACACAGCCCGCACATGTTTCCGGCATACCAATCGGGCGGATCTTCGGCATTCCGATTTATCTGCATCCCAGCTGGTTCATTATCTTCCTTTTGATCACGGTTTCCCTGCGGACGCAATTTATCTCACAGCATCCCGGCTGGACTCCGACCCAGCACTGGACGCTGGGAATCATCACGAGCGTGCTGTTTTTTGCCTCGGTGATTTTTCACGAGCTGAGCCACAGTGTGGTAGCTCTGTTTTACCGGATTCCGGTGCAGTCGATCACGCTATTCGTTTTTGGCGGCCTTTCGAGTATCAAGCGCGAGCCCGAACGCGCCAAGCAGGAATTCAACATTGCAATCGCCGGCCCGATCTCCAGCCTGTTCCTGGCCGGTTGCTTCTGGCTCATCGCCCATTTCTTTCGTGGAGATGCGATGGTCTTCGCAGCCTCAAAGTGGCTATGGGAGATCAACCTTCTTCTCGCGGTATTCAATCTCCTGCCGGGATTCCCGCTGGATGGCGGACGAGTACTGCGTGGAATTGTCTGGGCATTTACGGGCAATTTCACGCGTTCGACGCAAATCGCTTCAAATGCTGGGAAAGTTCTGGCGTACCTCATGATTTCGATCGGCATTTGGCAGGCGCTTAACGGTAATTGGGTTGGAGGACTGTGGCTGGCGTTTATCGGATGGTTCCTTTTGAGTGCAGCACAAGAAAGCTTCGCTCAGGTGGCGATCCGCAACACGCTCACGGGCGTGTGCGCGCAGGACATCATGACTCGAGACATACCCACGGTGGCGCGTGACATCTCAATCGAGGAATATGTGCACGATGTGTTGCAGACAGGACGCCAATGCCACGTCGTGACAGGAGCCGGAAACCCCGTGGGTATGACGACGCTGCAAGCTGCACGGCACGTGCCGCGCGAGGAATGGGCCAACACGTCGATCCAGGCAGTGATGCTTCCGTTCAATCAAATCCACGCAGCAACGCCGGAAGAACCGGCGCTGGGAGTTCTGGAGCGAATGCAGAATGAAGACGTCACCCAGATGCCGGTGATTTCCGACGGACACATTGTGGGCATCATCGCGCACGACACTATTTTGCGCGTTCTCCAGACGCGTCTCCAAGTGGGACATCTCGCTTAGGACCAACAGTCACGATTGCGCTGGACGAATGTTCAGTTTGCCACCCTCCCGTGCAGCAGCAACCTCGCTGAATGTTCGGATTTCAGATATATTTCAGGTATAAAGCAAAGGATTAACCGAAAACATATCCGTGCGAGTGTTAATCATTGAAGACGACCGGGCCATGGCCTGCCTGCTGCAGAAAGGGCTGGGAGAAGAAAGCCATGTTGTAAGTGTCGCTCCAGACGGTCGCATAGGGCTTGAACTTGCCGAATCGTACCAATTCGATGTGATCGTACTCGATTGGATGCTGCCTCGAATGGATGGGCTGGAGGTGGCGCGGCGATTGCGGAAGGTGCGGAATAAAACGCCAATCCTAATGCTCACCGCGCGGGATGCCGTTCCCGATATCGTCAAGGGGCTCGACGTGGGGGCCGACGACTATCTGACCAAGCCCTTCTCCTTCGCGGAATTCCTGGCCAGAATCAGGGCGCTTGGGCGGCGCCCCAGCACTGCTGTTTCCGCGCCCCGGCTTGAAGCGGCGGACCTGGTTCTCGACCCGAACACCCGGCAGGTTTTTCGTGGCCGGCACGAAATTCGTTTGACGGCGACGGAATATAAACTACTGGAATTCTTGATGCGCCGAACCGGGGGAGCCTCGTCCCGCCGGGCAATCGTGGAGGCGGTCTGGGGCCTGGGAGCCGAGGTGGAGGAGAATACGCTGGATGCTTTCGTGCGACTGCTGCGCAGCAAGGTGGATCAAGGACACAAGCAGAGACTGATTCATACGGTGCGAGGATATGGCTATTGCGTGAGAGAGGACGCGGCTGAATGAACCCGATTCCCATCCGTTTGAGACTCACAGCCCTGTATTCGCTGATCCTGATGCTTTCCTTGTGCGTTTTCGGAGCGATCGCTTATTTCGCCATGAGAGCGAGCATCCGCTCCACGGTGACCGACGAACTGGAAGAGAGACTCGAAGGCGTTCGCGCCATTATTGCAGAGGAGGGACCGAACGGCCCGGCTGCACTCGAGGACGAGTTTAAGGAATACGCCGATGGGCAGGGAAAAGATGGACGGTTGCGAGTTTCCGACGCGAGCGGCCGCGTGCTGTTCGCGTCACCTGGTGTGACGTTCCCATTCCCCGTCCCGAGAGGACGATGGATATTACGAACGTTCATTGCAAAGATTGACGGCAAGAAATTCCGAGTTTTACGCGAGACGATCTATGTCGCAGGGATGCGCTACGACGTCACGGTTGCGGCAAACCTGCTTGATTTCGACCGAGCCCTTGATCGTTTCGAGATCGTGCTGTACTCCGCCGTACCCATTTTTCTGGTGTTAGCTTCTTTCGGCGGCTACTGGATGAGCCGGCGCGCCCTGGAACCCGTGGATGAGATTACCCGGGCCGCGCGGACCATCCACGCGGAAGATCTCGCGCAGCGGTTGACCGTTCCCAAGACCGGAGATGAACTCGAGCGCTTGGCGAGCACGCTCAATGAAATGCTGAACCGGCTAGAAGCTGCTTTTAAACGAATCACAAAGTTTACCGCGGATGCCTCTCACGAGTTACGCACACCTGTGTCGGTAATGAGAACGAGCGCAGAAATCACCCTTCGCAAGCCGCGCTCGGAAGAGGAGTACAGGGAGACAATTTCCCAAATTTTGTACGAATCGGAGCGGTTATCCCAATTGATCGAACAACTACTGGTTCTGGCACGCTCCGACGCGGGTTCAGCCGTGCTGCCCATGGTTCGCACGGATTTGACCGAACCTTTGCGAAGCGCCTGCCGGCAAGCTGATCGGCTGGCCAGAGCCAAACAATTATCGCTCTGCGAAAGTCTTCCAAATCAACCTCTGTGGGTCCGCGGCGACGCACCCTCGTTGGAAAGGCTTTTCCTGGTGCTTCTCGACAACGCGGTGAAGTACACACCCGACGGAGGAAGAATTGAAGTACACCTTAGTCGTGAAGATGGTTTTGTGATTGCCGATATTGCCGACACAGGAATCGGAGTCGCGGACGAGGATCTGCCACACATTTTCGAGCGGTTTTACCGGGCCGACCGAGCGCGTTCGCGCGATTCCGGCGGAAGCGGTCTGGGGCTTGCGATTGGAAGCTGGATCGCGCAGGCGCACGGAGGCGAGATTCGTGTCCAAAGCAAAATCGCCAAGGGATCGTCCTTTCAGATCAGGCTGCCAATCTACTCCTAGTGGCCTGTACCAACTGATTGTGTACTGATATGGCGCGATGGATCGGTATATTTCCATTTCACGGTGCGGGACGATTTGTTGTACTGACGGATGTATCGCAAGAGCTTTCTCTTCAGATCAGAAACGGAAGTGAACAC
>DATLST010000336.1:0-6716 GCA_035534055.1 Candidatus Acidiferrales bacterium
AGAAATAATCAAACGGAGAGCAACGTGCAAATTTAGAAACTAATATAGAATTCCTACCGCATCCTTACCGGCGGGGTTAGTGGATCACTGGCCCCGGCCAAAACCGGCAAGAATGGATCCCTTTTTCACCGGCACTAACACGGAGCGGCGCTCCGTGCAAAATCGGCAGCGGCTGTCCGTTCATTTCGTAGGCAAGAATCGTCTGCGGGTCTTCCGCCAGATCCAAACGAATCGTGCCGTAGAAGTATCCCGGCCCTTGGGCGTGTGGCTCCGATGTCGATTTATTGTCGAACGCATAGAATACGATGTAGCGGGCGGCGGGGAGCGGATGGCAAAGGCCGATGATGTGATGCAAAGATACTCCGCCCCACTCCGCAACGCCTGACCAGCCCTGGATGCAACAGTGTTTGGTAATTTGAGTTTGCTTCGGCATCGCGCGGAGGTCAGCAAGCGTCAGATGCAGCGGCCTTTCGACCAATCCGCCGATCTCTAGGCTATAGTTTGCAAAGTTTTCGCGTGCCATCGCCAGAAAACTGTCTTCTTTCGGCGGCCGGCCGTTAACCCAGAAGTATGGCGAGATGTCCGCATGTGAGTAATGCTGCGCGGACACTTCGTGACCGAAAAATAGTGTCCGCACCGGATCGGTGATCGACTGAGTGGCTTTCTGGACAAAGCGCGGGCGGCGACGCGAACACACGGTTGTCACGACATGGATCATAACTATGCCGGTCAGACCGGACAGCCAGACGACAAGGGCAAGCATCAGCTGTGGATTGTGGGTCTCCCCGAGAACGATCATCGCCAACTCCGTCCGGAAACCATGCAGGGCCACGATCGTGACGTGTCCGATGAAGAATACGATGAAGGTGCAAAGAGCCAAGAAATGCAGACTGCGTGCGCTTTGCCGTCCATGAAAGATTTTGATATACCACGGAAACCGAGCGGCGACGGCTGGAGACATCGCTACTCCCGTCGCTATGCTGAACGGTGCGAGCAGGAATATGACTGCCGCATAGCTCAACTGCTGTAATGCGTTATATCCTCCTGGCGTTTCCACGACGTGGAAGCTCAGATAGCTGAGCAGTGCATGCCATGCGTCGGGGACAATCTGCCAGGAAGTCGGGATCAGCCGCCGCCACTCCGGAGTGACGAAGAGCATCACGACGTATGTCAAACCTGTGAGCAGCCACGCGAAATCCGCGAGAAAGTGCCAGTGGCGCCCGAGACCGAGATTTTCGTGGCCCGGCAGGGCAATCGGGGACGGGAAGGAGGTTTCCTCGTCACTCGCCGTCCAGAGCCGGTCCTCAGGCCGTTTCTTCTTCGTGAACTTGAGCCATTCGCTGCCTGGAGTACAGTGATCGTTCCAGTAAAGCCTCGGATGTGCGCTTAAGATTTCAAGACCGCTCCGAATGAGAAGCGATAGAAGAAGAAAATTGAAGAAGTGTGCCGCCCGCAGCCACAATGGATAATCAAGAGGCATCTTTGATCACATTCTCAAATCTTCGTTTGTCAATTCTCTCGCAGTTTCATTCGACGACCCAGATCGTGAATCCTTTGCCTTGATGGACGACTTCCTCTGCGGGGTCCCCATGAATGAGTTCACCTAGCCAAGAGAGCGAGTCTCTGCGATGACCACGGTGTCGCACTTACGCAACCGCGCGAGCCCTAGGATTTCGTTCGTGGCACGGCTCGCATCCACCAAATTGCAATAATGGGCTTCGATTGCCTTCTCTGCGATACCACCTCGGCGAAGAACTGCATTGGCGCGATCCAAGGCGCGCTGTTCCGTCATTTCCTCCACGGAAATCCATCGGCGCTTATATGCACGGAGGCGGGCCTTCTCTGCGCCTCTGAACTCGACCAGTTCGGGAGGAGGTGACGGGAGGGCATGCGCCAGGCAGATTCGGAAGTCCCTGCGTCGGGAAGCAACTTGAGCCACATACTCCAGTGCCCGTTTTGTTGCGGGCGATTCATCCACTACAACGAGCAGTTTCGTATTTTTCATCGAGAGTTCGTCTCCTCGTCACCCTGCACCTGGCGCATACTTCCAGAAGACCTCCCGCGCGGCCAAACGGGTTCGAAACTAACTACTTGACGACGTTACTCCCGCTTTTTCGCTTGATTCCCCCGTCACCACGATCTCCGATAGGGTATGTGACGCGATGACCTTGGACGCGTGCAAAAGGAGTGAGCGAATGAACCTGGGAACGTTTCATGCTCATGATGTCATCGACCCGAATTCCATTTACAGCGAGCGCATCGGCGATGAGCGAACGATGGCAACGCCATGGAACTGATTCCGCACACATGATTGCACTCCGCTTCTGCCCGGCCAATTTTATCAATCGCTCTAATCCTGCTTCGAATTTGGAGGTCTGCATATAATCGGCAAAACCACGAAACGAGGTATTGCGCCAGCCCATGTTCGGCGAATCGCGCCGTGCATGGCGCAAGCCTCCGAGCTTTTGCAAATGAACATAGCCGATCCCCGCACTTCTCAGTTTTGTCCGAAGAGTCTCCCGGTTGAACTGAGGATTGTGTCTAGATCGGGGGATACTGCGTACGTCTACGACGCGCTTGACGTGGTGCGCTCGCAAAAGATCGCGGAAATCGTCCCATGTCTGAGTCGAATGCCCAATCGTCAAGACAACGGGCTTTTTGGTTTTGCCCCTTCTCACAACGAGCACCCTCTTCCTACCGGACTAGGAAGTAGCGGCCGTCAATCGGTCTGACAAATCTCCGATTCTTGGCCATGCCATGACAATGTGAGCAAAAAAGCGCTATCTTCCTCTGCTTCAACATCATGGGGAACGCATTGGTCAAGTACAAGCAATTGCCCTGCGGGTAGCTCCACCGTGCGGTCTGGTAGCCTAAGTCGAATGTGTCCTGTAAGAGTCTGCACCGAGATCCTCGCCGTCGTCTTGTGCTCATGCATACGAACAGGAGGTACACGCCCTCCCGGAGAATTACCGAGCTGTCTTCGTACTACGCAATGTAGAGGACATCGATGTAGCGGAGGTCGCGGACATTTTAGATATATCCCCGTAAAATGTGAAAACGCGTCTTCACCGGGCCCATCTGTTGCTGCGCAAAAGATTCTATCTTCGGACGGGAGCGCAGTCTCGTCAGGCTTTCCTGTTTCATGCTAGTCGGTGCGACCGAGTTGTGAAGGCCGTCTTCGCCAGACTAGAGTCTCAAGCGCACGAGGATGTGAAGGACTAGAGTCGGTCGGGTTAACCACAATTAAAAAGTTAAGCGGAGTAAAAACGCCGTAATAACTGAATGCAGCATTCATGGCCTAGCATGATCGGTGGTGTCAATGAACGGCACACTAATTTCAATGGTTGTGCCTTTTGAGCCAGAACTGACATGAAACTGCCCTTCCATAATTCGCGTGCGTTCACGCATTCCAGCCATGCCGACTCCGATAACACCAGTGCCTGAATTGATGTCCTTGAGAACTTCGGGAGCTATGCCGCGACCGTTGTCGCTGATCTCCAAAATAATTCCTTCCGCATCTTGCATAATTGTGACCTTTGCAACACAGCTACCAGAATGGCGGTGAATATTCGCAAGACTTTGCTGGACGATTCGAAAAATCCCGGTTTCACTATCTGTAGGCAAGCGTTTTAGGTCTTCCGCAATATCAAGTTCTACTCGTATGCCACTGCGTTTGGCAAAGCCCTCTGAATACCCCGCAAGTGCGGCAGGAAGCCCCATTTCATCTAACAGTGGCGGGTGAAGCAGATAGGACATTGTTCTGATTTCAGATGTACAGCAAGTCACCATCTCAATGGAGTCGGAGATTCGCTTTGCTTGCGAGGTCGTGAGCGATGAGTCCCGCTCCAGCGCACTGAGATTCATTTGAATCGCGGCAAGATATTGGCCCGCACTGTCATGTAATTCGCGAGCGATTCGCCTAGCCTGGTCGTCTTGGAGCTTAAGTGTCCGAGTCGTGAGCTCCCTGAGGCATTCCTCTGCCTGACGTTGCGCTGTCACTTGCATTTCAAACTCGACAGTACGCTTTTTGAATTTAGTCTCAAGGCTATGTAGTGCCGCGTGCAGTGCCGCCACGCGCTTATTGCCGATCCCCAATATCGTCGCATCGTTTGCTGGGACTGCCCGCAAGGCGACGCCATTTGAAGTCTGCTCGCGCAGAGACTGGCCAGTATGACTCATAGGTTTTCCCTTCAGACCGCAGCTTGCAAATACCCATGTTCGGTAATCCGGATTGGCGGATGATACGGGAACTAAATGTGGCGAACTGTCCTAAAAGAGACAGTCCTCGAAAACAAGCTAACCACGTGATTGTCGAGAATAACCCTGGTCGCCAAAAAGCACGGGAAACACACATGATGGAAATGGCCGCAAAAAGGATGGCGTCACTTTAGTGAGAAATGGATCTCCATGGCTTGCAACCGAGGAACGATATTGTCTCCACGAGTGTGGCTGAAATCGTGTCAATACCCCATCCAAATCCACCCCGACTGCTACAACCGCAGCTACGACGACGGCCAATTAGTGTCTTTCTAGCATAAGGATCGAGTATCCGAAGGCTTTGCCTGTGTGTCATTTAACCGGCCGCACGAGCCAAAATTAAGTCCAAAGGTGCGAAACGTCCTGTCTAAACGGCAGTTCGACGCAGTGCTTGGAGCAAGGATTTGAACAATTCCGCAATGCGACATGCGAAAGTGATTCCTTACTCGTGCAGGACAACACTCAAGAGGGAATTGTCGATTTGGATCACGCCATTGTATTGAATGAAGCCCAGTTTCCTAAATTTATTCATGAAAAAATTGACTCGGGATCGGGTTGTGCCAATCATCTCCGCCAGCATTTCCTGCGATATTTTGAGGAGCACCTTTTGAGGACTGCCGGGGGTACCATAGCGCGCCAGCAGCAGCAGAGTACGCGCCAAGCGTTTCTCGGTGGAGTTAAAGAGTTGGTCTACTAAATCCTCCTCGACTCGGATGTTTCGTGCCAGCATATAAGCGATGAAACGGTCGGAAAACTCATGCTCCCCGTGGAGCACCCGAATCATCTCGTTTTTCTCAATGATGAGCACGGTGGTGTGTGCGACGGTCGTCGCAGACGCCATGCAAACGGTCTGGCCCGCAAGGCACCCTTCGCCCAAAAAGTCGCCCGGTCCAAGAATTGCTACAACTGCTTGTTTACCGGACTCATTCACAACAGTAAGCTTCACGCCCCCTTCCCGAATGTACATCACATTTTTGGCGGCATCACCCTGGGCGAACACGGTCTCTTTTTTTCGAAACGTGCCAATCTTCCTTCCTAGGCCGGCGGCATCCAGAAACAAATTTACATCGAAAGCCGGAACTTCCTGAATTCGCTTTTGGAGGGAGCGACGGACCTTGATGGATACACGCCGAGTGGCCGTTGACGCCATGCTGTGGGAGGATAGCACGGCATCCAGCACTCTTCAATATTGAGCCTTCGATGTCTTGTGACGCCCCAAAAGCGAATTCAATAAGGTCTTATGGGCTCAGATATTACGGGGCTTTCTAGTGGCTTCGGAGTAGTCTCCGCAGCGACTGATGCACTATGAGTCCTGCTTCCCAAAACGGCTCATCAGCAGATTCACTCGCGAAGGCTTGGACCCACCCATTTCCATGTGAACTTGGTGGTTTGGGCTGGGAATCTCACTACGGGCGGACATTGCGTTTGTGGAGTTCTGGAGCACCATCTAGCCGCGATTCCTCGGCGGGCCCGGGGGGGCGTAATTGAGCAACTGGAATGTTCAAACCAGTGCCCGCATTTTGAGGACGCGGTCAGCGCGCCCGAGACGAATTGCTAGCCCGTAGGTGAATGCCAGCAGATAGACAGCGACATCTCTAAGCAACTGTGCGAAATGGGACTACATCTATTTCATCCCGATGTCACCATGGTTAGATGCTGAATAAGAAAGCTACAAAAGAACCTGGCAACTCGACACATGTCCTGGCTGGGAAAGAAATGGCGAAACCGCGCATGGCTAGGTCGGCAAGAATAGCGGAACTAAATTCAGATACTGCGCGCATTCCGATACGGCCAAGTGCCAGCATGCCCGGAACGGTTGATAAAATCATCCCGTCTCTGGGTTCTCAGCCGGAAAATGCACAGATTAGGATTGATCGTACCGAACATCGGTATCGAGATTTCCGTATTGAAAATACGCTGACTGACGAGAATGGCGACACTGTGACGCTCAAAAAGGGGGCTCGCGTCGAGGTTACAGTCACAGCTGACAAAAAAGACGTCAACAACCGCACTTGATGAAGACTGCCGGCCACGTTCGAGATCGAGCCCTAGAGGTGAAGCGCTCACACCCATAACCACGTCAAATGGAACTCAGAGCCTGTCGTGGCGTGATCGTGAAAAAATTGTTTCCAATAGACGAGTCGACGGCCAGAATCTCGATGATGCGAGTGACGAGAGTCTGTTGTTCCTTCGACTCGGTGGATAGGACCGAAGTTGGGAACAATTTGGGAACAATAACCGCCGAATACCGCCACAAGCCGTGATATAAGATGCGCGAAAGACATAGACGAGACAACTACTTAGCGTTTTAGAGCTTACCTTGGGCGCAGGAGGTCTGGAGTTCGAATCTCCACGCCCCGACCGACAACGTCGCAGTCCACTGGGTTATGGAAGCCGAGTTTTGTCATTGCTGGATTGTGGTGCAACTTGGGAACAATTAGAAAAATTCCCCGGTAAAA
>DATLST010000337.1:0-7123 GCA_035534055.1 Candidatus Acidiferrales bacterium
CGAACGCTGAGCGATGGCCAGCTTGAAACGCTTGAAAGGATTTACTGCGAAAGGGTTCCGTGATTTTCCGTGGCGCGGCGTGGAAGGACACTTTGCATAATCGAAAGGAGATCCACTATGGCGGTACGCGGCAAGTCTCACCTGGTCGGCCGAGAAGAGCGGCCCACCGGAAAGTACGGCAAGCGATTAGTTGAAGAGGCGGCTCGACAGGGAGTAGAAACCGAAGGCGAATCTCTTTCGATGGCGGAGCAGCAAAAGCTTCTGGAGGATGACGGGATCCCGACGCCATCGGTCCAGGGCGACAAAATCCTCGCGAAATACGTCAAGCCCCACTTTGAGCGTGGCGAGGACGACAAGATTTTCGTGAGTCTCGAATTCTCGATTGCCTTGGGCGACGCGCATAAGAAAATACTCGATCCTGAAATTCTCGACGCCTGGAAGTTCATCGAACGCAAGCACAACACGAATCTCGGCGGCATTCCCGTGCCGGCGCAAACGATCGATCTCTATCTGGCTCCCGACATGGATTCCGAGCTGCATTTGACGGCTGCGGAAATATCGAGCGCGCGACTCTCGCACGTCGAGAAAACCGTCGACGGCAAGACGGAGAAGATCACGCGGCTGCAATTCCGCGTAGTGTCGGAGATCACCAAGAGTCTCACCAATTTCGCCACGACTCAGGTGGCCAATCCAATCTGGATTCGCATGCAGGCGGCGCAGGGCGCGCTCGCGGAAAGCGCGTGAATTGGCCGGCCACAATGGATGCCCTTGAAGATGAGGGCTATGGCTATACCGGCACGTCGAAGACGTGCGAATGCGGCACAACGATCTTGTGGTTCGTTACGCCAAACAAAAAATGGATGCCGCTTTCGTCGATCAAGGACAGCCGGCTAGTCCCGCATCATTCGGTGTGCGATCGAATAAAGCAATTTCGCAAGGCTGGCAAGAAGCCGAAGCCGGAAGCACCAAAACAAAAGGATCTGTTTTAATGGGCCTCTACAACTTCCAGCCTCACTTCGTGCCGTTCATCCTCTCCGGCGAGAAGACACACACGATCCGCGCCATGCGCGTTCATCCGGACAAGCCTGGCGACGTGCTGCATCTCTACACAGGCCTTCGGCACAAGGGAGCTCGATTGCTAATGCGTGTGCCGTGCGTGAAGATCGAGGAAATTCGCATTCACGGCGATGATCGCACAATGCCGTGGGATCCGTTCCAAATAGCGATCAACGGTATCGAGCTTGGATTAGACGAATGCGAAGCGCTCGCGCGTCGAGACGGATTTCCGGATTATCACGAAATGATGAAGTTCTGGGGAGGCAGGCTCCCGTTTCACGGTCACATCATTCATTGGAGATACGCGTGAAACGCTGGCGCTGCCGTCGCAGCCATGGCCGCTTTGGCATCCGCGAAATGCTGTGCGTGATCGTCGGCTTCGCGATCATATTCGGTGTGCTGTGGCTGCTGAATGTTCAGTCGGTGATGCCATGAAGGAATTGGGTCCATTCGGAGCACCTAAGGAGGAAGTCAATCAGGGCTATCTGTGCGCGAAGAGGTCTAGAAATTGACAGTCGATAGGAGCATTGGCGCGTGAGCATTCACATCCCGCATTTCATCGGCACGACCGAATCCGGCAACAAGATTGAGCTCCAGAAGGATGCGGCCACGCAGGGCTTCGCGGTGCTCGGCAAGCGCGGGCGCGGCAAGAGCAATCTGGCGGGCTGCATGATCGAGATATTCGCGGCCGAGCAAGTCCCATTCGTCGTATTCGACCCACCTGGAGCTCACTGGGGCATCCGATTCGAGGCCGGGGAAAACGGCCAGCCGATAGGGCCTTCCGGATTCGACGTGCTGCTCATCGGCGGCGATAACGCCGACATCCAGCTTGAGCAGACCGACGCGAAGGAATTGGCGAACATTATTGTCGATTCGAATCTGTCGGTGGTCATCAACATGAAGGCGATGACCTATACGGCCCAGCAGCGCTACTACGCCGACTTCTCCGAAGAGCTTTTTCGAATCAACCGCACGGTGCGCCATCTATTTTTCGAGGAGTCCCAAAACTTCGCGCCGCAGATGCTCAAATTCGACGAGCAGAAGCGCGCACTCTACGCCACCGAAAAGCTCATCGACGAAGGCCGCGGCATCGGCCTGGGATTCACACTCATCAGCCAGCGCCCAGCGGCCGTCAACAAAAGCGTGCTGACTCAGACCGACAATTTCCTCGCCTTGGGCATGTTCGCCCCACAGGACATCGATCAGGTCGAGGATTGGTTCAAGCATCATGTCCGCGGCGACAAGGAAAAGCTGCGCGAGATCGTCGACGAAATTGCCGGAATGCAGCGTGGCGAATGTTGGCTGCTGTCCCCTGACTGGAAGGGAACGATGGTCAAATTCCACGTCAGGGAACGCGTCACCTATCACGCCGGCAGGACTCCCAAGCCGGGCGAGCGAACGGTCAACGTATCCAAATTCAGCGTGACCGAAGCGGTCGAAAAACTCAAAAAGGCCTTCACCACTAAGCAAGTTGCGCGACACAAAGAAGCACAGGATTTAGGCGAGGCCAACAAACGCATTCGTGAACTGGAAAAGCAATTGCGCGCTTCTTCGCATAAATCACCCTCAAATGAGGCGGCGAAACAGGAAGATCCGAAGGCGATCGCGCGCGCCGTCATAAATGCCACGAAGACCTATCGCAAGATGCTCGCCGAACAGGCTGAGCAATTTCGCCAAATCGTAGGTATGGCCGAACGGATCGTGACCGCCGGGCAGCGCAATGCCGGCAGGGAGATTCCGGAGGGCCTAAAAATTTCGGGCGTGGAAATCCAAAAAGGAGAAGGAAGGCCCACTGGTCACGCCGTGGAGGGCAGACCAGAACCTCAAACGCCCCCATCCCGCCCGAAAAATCATTTTGCATTAAAAGGCGATGACTGTTTGCCGCCCGGGGAACGCGCGACTCTGATCGCGGCGTCTCAATATTCCGAAGGGGTCGAGCGCAATCAGCTTTCTGTCCTAACGGGATATCGGCGCAGTTCCCGCGATGCGTACTTATTCCGCCTAAAGCAAAAGGAATTCATCGAGGAGCGCGGCGGGAGGATCGTTGCCACACCTTCTGGCATAGAAGCCCTCGGGAATAGGTACGAGCCTCTCCCAGAAGGGAAGGAGCTTCAGAACTATTGGTTAGAGAGGCTCCCGGAAGGCGAACGGAAAATACTCGAAATCCTTTTGCAGTATCCAGGCGAATCGGTAGATCGTGAAGCGCTCGATGAGGCGACGGGATACAAGCGATCCTCGCGGGACGCCTATCTGTCGCGATTGGCCGCTAGGAGAATCATTGAATCGGTTGGCCGAGGCCAGGTCAAGGTCGCGGAATTGCTTTTTTCATGAATGTGAGTTTATGGAAAGAAGGAAGAAATGATACACAAGCCGAGCTAGGACCGGGCTTATCGGGATATGACGATACGATGAAACCAGCGGCGGAGGTGGCTAAGTGAGACTTAGGATTTTAGATATTTCTATAAAACGACTATGGTTCGTTGCGTTCTTTCAGCGAGCCCACGGAGAGCCATTTTTTAGATGCCATCTATACAACAATACGCACGGAAACTGGTTTCACTTTTGGGAATGGGAGGATCTTCCCGACGAGAGGCCCCAGGAAGCCAGAAGCGATGCGGAGATTGCCAAGTGACCTGGGATGGGTAAAGAGCCAAGTTTTCAATTTTATCCTGGTGATTGGTTGAAGGACCCAGCCTTGAGAGCGTGCAGTTCCGAAGCGCGCTCCCTATGGATAGATCTCTTGTGTCTTATGTTCGAGTGTGAGGAGAGGGGGGTGCTTGCCTCCGGCGGTGTGCCTTGGACAGACGATCAAATATCCGGGGCCGTGAGCGGGGACACGCGCAAGAATCTTCTGATGCTTCAAGAATTGTTGCGAATGGGGGTTGCGCGCCGCAATTCGGCCACCGCAATTTTCAGTAAGCGTATGATTCTTGATGAGATAAAGAGAAAGAAGTGGAGAAAAACAAAAGAATTGCAACGTAGTGACGAAAATTCTGTCCACCACGATGTCCACCATGATGTCCAACCGATGTCCCGGCCCTCTTCATCTTCTTCTTCTTCTTTAAAGATAACTTCAAATACAAATACAAAGTCAAAAGATATATATATGCATGGTTCGCTGCGCTCACCACCCACACCAAAATTCCATCCTCCTGATGTTTTGGACGTTTCCGCCTATATGGTGGTGTTGGGTGTTCTCGATGCCTCCGGCCAGGCGCAAATGTTCGTTGACCATCATGCCCAGCGCGGATGGCATGTGAGTGGAGGGCGTGGACCGATTATGCGGGACTGGAAAGCCGCAGTCCGTACCTGGAGGGCGAATATCGGTAAATTCGGAGGAGATGGCAATGGAAGGACTAAAGGAAATAGCCGACCGTCTGGAGCGCTCCATAAGCCAGAAGGAAAACATTACCCAAGAGCCTTCCCAGGCCCATCCGGTTGAATGTGGGAAGTGCGGGGATTTGAGCTACGTGGTTCGCGACGGGAAAGCGAGCGAATGTGAATGCGTTTTGGAGAGGAGAGTTGTCGCGCGGCTGCCGCAGAGATACCGGCGGGCAAGCTTGATCGACTTCCCCAAAACCACGCAAGAGCTCGCGCTGCTTTGGCTCGAATGTCCTGGGGATGGCCTGTTTATCGTTGGGCCCGCCGGGACAGGTAAAACATATTTCGCGGCCGCCATCGTTCGGACACTGCTACTAATTCGCCAAGAGGTGTTCTTCAGGCGCTGCGCGGACCTGTACGCTGCGTTACGGGAATCGTATCGGGTCGGGACAAGCGAGGATTCAGTGATGCGCGATTACGTGAACAGTCCGCATGTGGTGCTCGACGATCTCTGCTCGGGTGGACTATCGGACCACGAACGGCGGTCAACGCTTGAAGTATTCGATCAACGGATCAACAAAAGTCTCCCGACTATTGTGACGTCGAATTGGGAACTCGAACAAATCGAACAGCGGATGGACGAACGGATTGCGAGCCGGCTTTCGTCGTTTCGGCTTTTTCCCATGGACGGTCCAGATCGGCGAATACCCGTGATCGCATAAGGAGGTAGGACGATGACTCAGCTTAGTAACGACACAATGGCTCGCTTGGAAGCTCTGAGGAAAAAGCTTTGCGGGGATGGATGGGGATCGACGATTCCTCACGAAGTAGCGCACATACGTGCCGGGGCGCCCCCCAACATCGTGTCCTATAGCGTGGGCAAGATACTCACCACGATCAACGGAAACGTTACGAAGCTCGCCAATGACCTGAAGAAATTCCACGCTCAGCAAGAAGGGAAGTCCTGGAATATTCCGGCGAACTTTACGGACGACTTCGTGAAGCTGTGCGGACAGCGGGGCGTGCCGATCACGGAGATTCAGGTGGCCGAGGAGCCGGTTGCGGAAGCGCAGGTAACGCTGACCGATATTCCGAATCCGTTTGACCGTCAGGAGTTCCCGGAATTCGATTTGCAGGCCTAACAATTCGATGGGCGCTGAGCCGCGTCGCAACACAGCGGTACCGGATCGGGTGCAATCCCCGACAGCGCCCATACCAGATTAGCGGAGGATTGACCGCGCTGTTGACATTTTGGTCCCTGAATGGAGGAAGAAAATGGACGTGATGACGGAATATGCAACGTATCGAGTATTGATCCAACAGCGCGATGGCGCATGGGAAAAGCTGGCGACTGCGGAAAGGGTCAACGCGTCCCTTGAGGCGACGATTCGCGACCTCCTCGAAAAGCTTGCCGCAGCGACCAAGAAGCTCGAAATAGCGGCGATAGCACTGATGTCGATTAAGATGAACGCAATGGGCAGTCCGGTCGGGAGTTATGCGGGAGACAAGCTGCACGAAATGGGCGACGTGAAGCCATGACGCGATATTGGCGCGTGCGAGACTGTGCTTTGGAAGAGGCCGCTTGCCAGATTGATGCAGGCTTGCGTTTTCACCGGCGAATGCAGAGAGAGGCCGCCAATCCCGAGCACAGGAGG
Source organism: Candidatus Acidiferrales bacterium (assembly GCA_035534055.1). GTDB lineage: Bacteria > Acidobacteriota > Terriglobia > Acidiferrales > UBA7541 > Palsa-295. Next base: position 6,033 of record DATLST010000337.1, read on the forward strand.
GATCACTATCAGATGGCCCGAGAAGCTGAAGTGTTGGCGGATCGCATACGGGGAATGAAGGTTGATTGCTGCGGCCACGACCACTCTGTCCACAAGGAGACGAAGACATGACTCAGAAGCGGAAGCCGCTTTTGCCGCCACAGCGGCCTATGACCAGCGCCGAGGTTGAGAACATGAACGCCTATCACAAGAAGCTATTTCGCCCAGTAGCAATGCCGGAGCCTAGCGAGGAGGATGTGTCGACGAACGACTACCAAATCAAGTATATGGTGGACCGATTCCTTGAGTGGCGGCTGCCAGAAAACTTTACCCCGGACGCCGGAATCACCTTCAAGCTAAATTTCAACGAGAGGTACCAGCGCAACAAGTTCTTTGGAGGAACGCTCTGATGGTAATAAATGATGTGGATGTGGGCAATGGGCTGATGGATTTCGCCTGTGTGTCTGACTTAGAGGACTATATCGCCGAACTACGAGAACGCGCCGCGCTGGCGGTATTGGAGGCGAGGATCGAGGAAGCGGAATGGTGGATCAAGGATTACTGGGGATCACTCGAAGAGGTACGACTTGATGCGGCCACGAGGTGGTCAGATTACCAGGCCCAGCGAGACAAGCTAAAGGAGGCTACCAATGCCAAATCCAGGACCACATGAAGTGCAGAACTTTATAAACAATGATCCATTTGAAGATTTTGATGATGCGGAAGATAGTGATCTCGACTTAGATGAGGACGAATATGTCGACTGCGCCATGGATTGTTGCGGTTTATGCGGCAAGGCCGGCAGTGAGGAGTGTGAATTTGAGTGCCCCTTTAATCGTCACTAAAAAAATGCGTTACGAACGGCAGCGCAGGGAGTGTGAGCGGTGCGGCAAATCTCAACTGAGGGATGTTCGGACGTGAGCGTGCAAGGTGCGGGACACGTCAAGATTCGCACGCTTGCCGAGGAGCGTGAACGCGAGGAGCGCGACCGTAAAAACCGCATCGACTGGAAGCGGAAGTACCGCGCAAAGCAGAAAGCGAGCCAACCACGAAACGCAAAAGCTCAAAACTAGAGGACGATCTCTTTGCCGAATTTGAATTGTTCGGGCTGG
>DATLST010000338.1:0-5380 GCA_035534055.1 Candidatus Acidiferrales bacterium
CTCTCCGCTTCTGTCCCCTGTTTCGCGTCCTCGCTCCCTCGGCTGTGGGTGAAGGGAGCAAGGACTCCCCGAAACAGGAGGACAGGAAAAATGAAAGTCGAACAAGCAAAACAGATCGCAAGCAACGCAATCGAGCAACTCCGGCAAGCCCTAGAAGGGGGCCACAGTGAGCGGCTCAAGGAATATCTCGCGGCGATGGCGCGCTTTCGGCGCTACTCGTGGGGCAACGTGATGCTCATCGCTTCGCAGAAGCCCAACGCGACGCACGTCGCGGGCTTTCACGCTTGGCACAAGCTGGGCCGCTTCGTGAAGAAGGGCGAGAAAGGCATTTTGATTCTCGCCCCGATCATTCCGAAGAGGGCCGAGAACAACGGCGAAACCGAGCCGGATGAATCTTCAGTGGCAGTCGGATTCCGCGCGGCCTACGTGTTCGATATCAGCCAGACAGACGGCCAGCCGCTGCCGGAAATCAGCAGCGTGAACGGCGATCCGCGCGACTATCGCGAGCAGCTTGCGCGATTCGTAGCCGACCAGGGCATCGCGTTCGAATACTCCGACGAAATCGCGCCCGCGCGCGGCATGTCGGAAGGCGGGAAAATCACATTGCTGCCCGGCCAGTCTCCGGCCGAGGAATTCGCCACCCTAGCGCATGAGATCGCGCACGAACTCATGCACAGGACCGAGCGCCGGAGCAACACGACCAAGCGCATCCGCGAGACGGAAGCCGAGGCCGTCGCGTTTGTGGTTTGCAGCGCAGTGGGTCTCGAGACCGGATCAGCCGCTCAAGACTACATCGGTCTGTACGGCGGGGACGCGAAGCTCCTCAGCGAGAGCCTCGAATACGTCCAGCGAACCTCAACCCAAATTCTCAACTCAATCGGCGCGGATGATTCATCCGCGCTGACTCGATTCGCAAGCTGAATCGCGGCGAGAAACAGCCGGAGGCAGCCGCTTCCGGCTCAGACGCCCCGCGCGACTCACAGCCCGCCGCCGCGCAGGACATCCCGTTCTAGCGGACAGCCGCATACCGGGGCTTCATGCTCTGCCGAAGCCCCGACTTTCTTTCTTTGCTGGAAATCAAAGCGGGCGCGGCGGAGAATAAATCGACCTTATTCGAACGAAGTTGTGAAACCGACAGCCGTCGAAGCGCCGCCATTGGGACAGAGGCATGGTTTCGATCAAGAGCCCGGAGCACTTTTTCGAGCGTGACCCAACGAATGATTTCTTCTCTCTCCTGACGCTCGAAAAGCTGCATGAACATGTCTCGCAGTATTGCGCTCTGCATCAGGGCGTCCCAGAGGATATTCGCGACTACGTTCACGTGATTGTGACCCTCTATCTCTACGGCTGGCTTTACTATCCGTTCTACACCTTGGCGTCCGAGCGCAGCTTCTTTGCTGTCGAAATGGCGCTCAGGAAGCGTCTTCCGCCCCGGAAATTAGACAAGAAAGGCCGAGACCGAAGGAGCCTTGGAGATTTGCTAAGGGAAGCTAAAGACGCTGGACTATTGCGCGACGAGGGGTTTCCGAGCCTCGAAAATCGGCGCGCGAATGCGGAGGAACTAAACGAGCACATGGCGGAAATTCTCGGTCGAGAGCCGGAGCGTCAGCCGGAAGTTCCTTATGTGGACGTGCTGATTGGAACGTCCCCCTGGCTCAGGAACCACTTCGCCCACCCAAACATGCAAACCATACTGACTCCTGGCCAAGCTCTTGACGGCCTGATTCTGGCAGCCGAGATCATCAATCAACTTTGGCCTATACCACGTCCGGTATCCTCCGACGAGGGCGACTCCCCACCAGCGCGTGCATAACCGAGACCCATCGGACCGAGCCGAACATCAGCAATTCCATGGTTAGCGAAATGAGGCGGAGTCGCTACAACTCGTAGCCATCCGCATCCTTCTCGGAATACAATCTGCGATGAATACCTGAGAGGTAAAGGCCAGATGGCGCGAGGAAAACAGAAGAACGAGACTGTGCGCTCGACGCGTGGTTTATTGAATGCTCGCGTCGGGGGTAAATGAGGACCAAAGTTAACAAGTTGCGGAGATTCTGAACGCATAGGGCATCAATGCAAGCTGCGCAGGTCAGAACGAAGAAAAGAGTCTCGGATCACGGCGAGGTGTTGACCGGCCAACGCGAGGTCAACGCCATGCTCGATCTGGTGAAGCAGGAAACGGAACGAATCGATGCCCGTTTCTTGGAACCTGCTTGCGGCGATGGAAACTTCCTGACTGTAATTCTGGAACGCAAGTTAGGGGTTGTAGAGAAGCGCTACGCCAAGTCGCAATTAGACTTTGAGCGGTATGCCGTCCTAGCCGTCTCCTCCATCTACGGCATTGATATTCTGCCTGACAATGTCCGCGATTGTCGACGAAGGCTCTTTGAGATATTCGACTTCAGCTACGCGCGTCTGTTCAAGGCCGCCACGAAGGACAAGTGCCGCGAGGCGGTGCGGTTCATTCTCGAACGGAACATCATTCGGGGCGACGCCCTGACGCTCAGGACAGTAGGTGAGAAGCCGGGCCATATCGTCTTTTCGGAATGGTCGCCGGTCAACGGGAGCATGCTGAAAAGGAGAGACTTCACGTTTAGCGAATTGCTTCGCCATGAGGAGGCCATGCAAGCCCCTTTGTTCCCTGGCTTGGACAGCGAGGAACAGTTGCCCCTTTTCTCCGACCTTGGTGAGCACGTCTTTATCCCCACTCCGGTAAGGGAATATACCCCGATCCATTTCTTGGAGATCGCCCGTGTCGGAGAATAACTATAACCCCGACGTTTTAAGCTGCATCGCGAATCTCAGCAGCGACGAGGTCTTCACGCCGCCGCAACTGGTGAACCAGATTCTTGACGTGCTCCCCGCGGACCTCTGGAGCGACAAGAAAAGCACCTTTCTTGACCCAGGCTGTAAATCAGGCGTGTTCCTCCGAGAGATCGTTAAGCGCCTCGACAAAGGACTGGAGAAGTACATTGCAAATCGCCAAAAGCGGCTAGACCACATCTTCAAGAATCAGGTATTCGGACTCGCCATCACGGAATTGACTGCCTTACTCTCGCGGAGGTCCCTGTACTGTTCCAAGACCGCCAACGGGAAATATTCCGTGTGCGAAGCCTTCGATAACCCTGACGGCAACATCCGATTCGCGCGAGTGGAGCATGCATGGGACGGTGGCCGTTGCGTGAACTGCGGGGCCAGCAAGGAGAACTACGAAAGGGGTGGCGAACTTGAAAGTCACGCGTACGCCTTTATTCACACCAATAAGCCAGAGGAGATCTTCAATATGAAGTTCGATGTCATCATTGGCAATCCCCCTTACCAGTTGAGCGACGCTGGTTTTGGCGAGAGCGCGCGTCCGATCTACCACCTGTTCGTTGAACAGGCAAAGAAATTGAACCCACGATTCCTGACCATGATTATTCCCTCGCGTTGGTTTGCGGGCGGAAAGGGCTTAGATGAGTTCAGAGAGTCGATGCTCGCTGATAACCGGTTGCGCTCAATTGACGACTATCTCAGCGCGTCGGATGTCTTTCCGGGCGTAGGTCTCAAGGGCGGCGTTTGCTACTTCCTCTGGGATCGCGACAATCCCGGACTGTGCCAAGTCACTACTCATTACAAGGACTGGCCTGTCTCGACCGCCAACCGTCCGCTTCTTGAAAAAGGCGTTGACGTATTCATTCGTTTCAACGAGGGGTTATCTATCCTCAAGAAGGTCGTTGCCGCTGAGAACGGAAAACCCGGTTCGCTTGCGCTCCCCGAAAGCAAACGTTTCGACCGATTGGTCAGCTCCAGAAAGCCATTCGGACTCGATACAACATTTGCGGGCAAAGCGACCAAACGAGCCGGTGATGTCACGGTCTATCAGAACGGCGGCACGGGATATGTCGCAAAAAGCTCGATTTCCACTGGCACCCACTTCATCAATAGGTGGAAGGTGTTCACAGGACGGGCTGCTCCCGGGACAGGGAACAAAGACACCTACCCGCATAGGATCATCAGCACGCCGTTTCTCGGAGCGCCGGGAACCATTTCCTCCGAGACCTATCTCTGCATTGGCCCGTTCGACTCGAAGAATCAGGCTGAAAGCGTGTTGTCCTATCTCAGTTGCCGGCTAACTCGCCTTTTAATTCTTCTGCATAAGCCGTCGCAAGACACGACTCGCAGGGTCTACTCCTTTGTGCCAACTCAGAAGTGGACGAAGCGGTGGACGGACCAGAATCTCTACGCCAAATATGGCCTTTCCGTCAGTGAGGTCGCGTTCATCGAGAAGGTTGTGCGCCCGATGGAAGAAAACAATGAGTAATGGTTTCTTTCCTCCGCGCCCTGCATCGCGCCCAACCATCTACGCTTATGAGGACACGAACCCGCAGTATGCGGGTCTGCTGAAGGTCGGCTATACAACCCTGGACACGCAGATCCGCGTTGCCCAGCAGTATCCGACGCTACGTCCCGGCAAGCTCCCTTACCGAATCGTCCTGGAAGAGCCTGCCATGCGGAACGACGGAACGGTGTTCACTGACCGCGATGTACATCGGATGCTCCGACTCAACGGCGTCAAGAACCCCGACGGAGAGTGGTTTCGATGCACGGTGGATAAAGTCAAGGCGGCGACCATCGCCGTCCGGGACGGCCAACTGAACGAGGAGAACCGGTCACTCGACTTTGCAATGAGGCCGGAGCAGAAAGCGGCTGTCGAAAAAACCGCCGCCTACTTTGCGAGCTGGCGCAAAGAAAAGGGCAACCGGAACAAGCCGCCACACTTTCTATGGAATGCCAAGATGCGTTTTGGAAAGACCTTTGCCTCTTATCAATTGGCGAAGAGGATGGGATGGCGAAAAGTTTTGGTCCTGACGTTTAAACCGGCAGTGCAAAGCGCCTGGGAAGAAGACTTAAAGACTCACGTGGACTTCAAGGGCTGGCAGTTCATTTCGCCCGGCGGTTTGTCGTACGCGAAGGCCGACAAGAAGAAACCGTTTGTCTGTTTTGGCTCGTTTCAAGATTACCTCGGGCGTAACCCAAACACCGGCGGCATCAAGACAAAAAATGAATGGGTGCACTCCACAAATTGGGACTGCGTGATCCTCGACGAATACCATTACGGGGCGTGGCGGGAGAATGCGAAAGAGCTCTTTGAAGCCGAGGACAAGGACGAGGTCGAATTCGGGGAAGGCGAAGGCATCGAGGACTTTGACGAAGAAATGATGCCGATCACAACGGATGCCTATCTTTATCTATCCGGAACCCCCTTCCGAGCGATTGCCTCCGGCGAATTCATCGAAGAACAAATCTACAACTGGACTTATTCCGACGAGCAACGGTCGAAGCGCGATTGGAAAGGTGCCAACAATCCGTACGCCGCATTGCCCCGCATGGTGCTCTT
>DATLST010000339.1:0-20049 GCA_035534055.1 Candidatus Acidiferrales bacterium
CGTTCAATTGTTCGTGCGCCGTCTTCTCCCGTTCCAGGAGCGTCTCACGCTCGCGTTCGAGCTTCTTTCTTTCGCTGATATTCCGTGCGATCTTGGAAGCGCCGACGACAAGGCCCCGTGCGTCCCTGATGGGCGATACCGTTAATGAAATATCGATCCTGCGACAGTCCTTTGTCTGCCGAACAGTTTCAAAATGATCAACCTTCTCGCCGCGTCGGATCTGAGCCAGAACGTAATCTTCTTCTGCCTGGCGGTCAGACGGAATGATCAGCCGAATGGATTTGCCAATCGCCTCATGCGCGGTATACCCGAACATCACCTCGGCAGTCGGATTCCAGGAAGTGATGATCCCGTCCAGAGTTTTGCTGACAATTGCGTCATGAGACGAGTCGATGATCGACGATAGGAGCGAACCCAGGCGATCTAGTCCCAGCTTCGCCTCTGAGCTGATCTCGTCGAATTTGTCCCGCATCGGCGTTCTATGTGGCTCGGAAGTTAAACTTCGCGGCTAACGAAATAGCTAGCACATCGGTTTGTAGCGAGCCAGTCTTAAGGGTTGTGGCTTCTCAAAACTTGAGCCTCGCGATGCATTGGTGGTTTCGACCGTTTGGCGATAGCCTGCTTTCATGGCGATGGCGACAGGCCGGGCAGTCCTGATCTCTCGAGGCGAACCCCCGAAGCCAAATCCTTTCTGCTGTAGAGCAGAAAGAATAGAAGTACGATAATGAGCAGGCCCTCCACCACTTCGTCGAGCACCCGAATGACGGGCTTCATACGCGCTGTCAGACATTCAACGAAGAGTCCAGAAGCGCAAACTAGTCAAACCAGGTTACGATGCTACTTAATATTGTCCAGGTCCTTCCGGTGATCCGGCCGATGATCCGGATTCGGGATTGCTTGGATTGTCTGGTCCGGACGGATTCATCGTGCTATTTCGCATGCCGCGCATGTCTGAACCGCCAGAGCCAAGAGCACTTGCGGATCCAGGGGGCGAAGCGGTGGGGGCGCTTCCTGGAAAGCCAGGAGCGGTACTCGGATTAGAAGCGCCGGCGGAGGGAGCAGTCTCGCTGCCGGGCGAGGTCGTCGCAGTATCGCCTGGACTGGCGCCTCTGCCGGCAGCCATGGCTCCGCTGCCAGCGCGACTACCTGCGCCCCCGCTTCCTGCGCCTTGCGCATAGACCGGCGGGCCGAATGCGCTCAGCGCGATTGAAAGGGCACTACCAACGAGAAGGCTCGATACACGTTTATATCGCCGCATGACTAGTGTTACCGATTCAAGCCTAGTTTCATCGCGCCGCAACGATTGCAAATATAGTACAAGGCGGCGTTTATTAACCGGCTGGAGAAGACTGGACTTCGCCGCATCAGTCCACGTTTTGGCTGGCTACAAAACCTGCCGTCCCTTTCATTGGTCCTTCGACGATCTGAACTTCGGAACCATTACTGTCGCTCGAGAGAATGTTCACCGGAGTTTGGTCATCGATCTTTTTGGCCGAGAACTCTTGCTGCGCGCTACCGACCATGCCGCTCGCGCCGCCCTGCTGTGCCCTATGCGAGACTTTGAGATAGGTCGCTTCATCAGGATAAAGGGAGACCTCATGATCATGTCCGGTAGCCACGAGTTTGTGAGTCAAGACCGAATTCCTGTTGCATGCGGTTAATGCGAGCAGCATGGCGCTCGTCGCGATCACCGCTACCTTCTTTGCTTTCATATGTACTTTCATAGTGTGGGTTTCCTTTCGCCTACTAGGCGCTGAATTGAATGAGCTAAATGAGTTCAATTCTCATGCCAGTTGAAATAGCTTGTGCGGCGCCAGGCGGGGTAATCGAGGGAACTCAACAGGACGAAAAATCTACAGATCGCCGGGGGAGGCCACCTCGACGAACCATGAAAAGAGCGGTTCGCGACGATGGCTGGGGAGGATGGCTCGGACATGAATGCGAGAAATCGGAAACTGTCGCCGGATCTGGCGACCCAGCGCGGGGCTGCTATTTGGCCCAGGCGACGTCGTCTTCGCACCAGGGTAGTTGCAGACTCGATGACCTTTTGCGGGTTCATTGGCGCTAGTCCAAGGTTGCAACTGGCGGCGCCATCCTTCGCCCGAGCCTCTGGCTTGCACCGCCTCCGTCTAGTCCACAAACCCCATTTTCGAGTGTAAAAACTACCCTTGAACCTTTATTTATCGTCGATTGAAAATATTTCAAGCAAATCTGAAGTAAGGTAAGGCGCGCGCGGAAGATCCGTATCGTCACACATGACCCGGATGAAAATTCCACTCCCCTATTTCGTGCAGCCCGCTCCTGCTTCCGCGCGGCGGTCTTTTATGTAAGGCGGTAGCAGTTCAATGTGGAGGCCAAAAGCGCGATGCCTGCCGCCAAAGCTTCGCCGGAGGTGTCTCGCGCATCTGTAGATGCGCACCGGCGACCTCCGCCAAGTCATCGGAAATCTTATTGCGCCGGCCAAAGAGATAGCGTTCGGGCATTCCCGTCAAAACCCGCCCGGAGCTGCCGCCCGCGGTGGTGGGAGCTATTCAGCCGGGCCGTCTTTGCCCGGCATGCGAATACGCGATGAGTCGCTTTGCGCGAGTTGAATATTTTACCACCCGTACCGTTGCACGAACAAACGACGGTTCATGGGAAGCTGGCCGTCCACTAAAGCCGAAGTCGCCCTGGGTCAGCGGCATTTCAGCAGAGGAGCTTGGATTGCATGAAATCCGCTGATTCGTCCTCGGCTGAGCATCTTAACGCGCCAATAGATCTCGTAATGGCCGCCGGCCGCCTGATGACCGGCCACAATCGCACGAAAGCGATCCTACCGAACAAGCGTTGCGGGGGCAGCTGTCGACGCGTACGGCCGCTGCCAACGGCGATTTTTCGGCTCGGGTGCCGCTCGGCGGCTACGGCGGGGTGATGCGGCAAATCGCTCAGAATGACCGGCAACTCGGCACGATTCAGATCAGTGCGGATTCGTGGGTAAATCTGCTGCAGAACGGCAATCTCGATCCAGTCAGATCGAATCGAAGCGCGCGCTTGAAACAATCGAACGCAACGTTAATCTGCAAATCTCCTTGATCGATGAGATCCTGGATCGGTAGCGCGTGCGAAAGGCAAGGTGCACCTCACGCCTCGTACCATCGACCTGATACCTCTCATCGAAAGCGCCTTGGATGCTACGCGGGCGCGGCTGAAGCCAAAGATTTGCGGGTTGAATGGGAATGGCGCGGTCCGCTGCTTCACATCAACGGAGATTCCGAACGCCTTCAACAAATGGTCTCCAATCTTGTGTCGAGCGGTGTCAAATTAACTCCGGCCGGCGGCCGCTTCCGGCTCAGTCTCGAACGTAGCGCGCGTGAGACCACCCTGACTGTCAGCTTACCCAAAACCCGAAAGCGAGCCACGGATAAGTTGAGCTGGGCGCGGCAAGCGTGGTCCTCTGAAGCGAAGGAGGAAGGACCCGTAGGTGGCGAAGAAGGGACAGTCCGAGGAGGAGCAGATCCTGCGCGCCCTGCGACAGGCAGAGGGCGGCACGAGGGTGGCCGACATCTGCCGCGAGCATGGAATCAGCGAGGCGACATATTACATCTGGAAGAAGACGTACTCGGGGCTGGGGCTGAACGAGTTACGGATCTGCGCAGGCTGGTCGAATATGTCGCCACGGAAGTCAAACGGCGCGTCAGGCAGTCGACGGAATAACGACTCAGCTTGCTGCCTCACGACAAGCAAATTCTACAAGATTCGCACAGCCACGACCGTTTTATCTATGACGTCTCAATAGGCGCTTTTTACGCCTTCCGCCGCCTTCGTCACCTGAGAGCAGCCCTCAACTATGGCATCGTTGATGCTTTATGGGATTGCAGCGTTGGAGCGGATAGATGCCTGACACGCCTTCTTAGGGGGGCGCGTGGGCCGCGCCGCGTGGAAGCGCGAACCGTTCGCGTCTATAATCTCGAAAATCGATTCGTGTATCTCTAACGAGGTTCGGGTAGGACTGCTGCCGGATCATTTTGGGCCTCAGGCAACCGCATTTCTTAAAGATGCGGACAGCACGACGGCATCCAGCAATAGCGCATCATGGGTGGACCAGCTCACCGCAGAAGCGAAATTATGAAGGCGGTCACCAAAATACTCCTCGTTGAAGACAACCCGGACGCGCGCGAAGCGTGGGCGACTTTGATCTCGTCCTGGGGATACCAGATTGACAGCGCGGAAGATGGTGAACGCGCCCTGCAGTTGATTGAAAGCTACGACCCGCAGATCCTCCTGCTCGACCTCAGATTGCCAAAGAAAGACGGTTTGACGGTGCTTTGTGAGATTCGTGCGAAGGGCTGGCAGCTTCCAACTATCGTGATCTCCGGTGAGGGCGAAATCGCGGATGCGGTTCAATCCATCAAGCTGGGAGCCTACGACTATCTGCGCAAGCCGATCGATCCTCATCATCTTGAGGTGCTGCTCAACAATCTGCGTACACATCTTAGCATCAGCAAGGAAAACCAGCTTTTGCGGCGTCGTCTGATAGAAGCCGGCAAGCTGGGGCCAATGGTCGGGCAGTCGCTCGCCATGCGCCGTGTAATGGCGCTGGTGGAGCAAGTCGCGCCGAGCACCGCATCGGTCATAATCGTGGGCGAAAGCGGCACCGGAAAGGAGTTGGTGGCGCGCATTATTCATGACCTTTCACCGCGCGCGCGCGGTCCTTATATCGCCATCAATTGTGCTGCGTTGCCAGAGACCCTGATGGAGAGCGAGTTGTTCGGTCATGAACGCGGCGCGTTCACTGGCGCCGATCGCCGTCGCGAAGGCTGTTTCGAGCTCGCAACCGGCGGGACCCTTCTTCTCGATGAGATCGGTGAGATGAAGCCGGAATTGCAGGCCAAGTTGCTGAGAGTCCTCGAGGAACGGAAGATTCGCCGCCTGGGCGGCGGCACCGAGATCCCTGTCGACGTGCGCGTGCTGGCCGCAACCAATCGCAAGCTGGAAATGCAGCTTCGCGAGGGAAAGTTCCGGGAAGATCTTTACTATAGACTCAATGTTTTTTCGATCCAGCTGCCAACGTTACGCGAGCGCGTCGAAGATTTGCCCGCTCTTATCGAGCATTTCCTGCGACAACTTCCCCTCCCGGCGGGTAAGTCCGTTGTCGGCATGGAAACTGAATGTCTTGACTTGCTGAAAGGCCAAACCTGGCCCGGAAATGTACGCCAATTGCGCAATGTAATCGAGCGAGCGCTTGTCGTCACGAGCGGACCGATGATCTCCGCGGTCGACTTACCCGAAGAAATCAAACCTCACGCACCAAGGGAGGCTGCATCTCGCACACCAAGCGAGGTCAAAGCTGGCAATGGTGGAAGTTCCGCCCTGGATGTGCGTGTAGGAATGTCGCTGACCGCGGTAAAACGCGAGCTTTTATTGCAGACGGTCAAGTTCACCAGGGGTAATAAGGCAAAGGCAGCGGAAATTCTCGGCGTCTCCTTAAAAACCATTTACAATCACCTCAAAGAAGACTGAATTTCCGACCCTTGGCAGACGGAGCCTTCTCGGTCTCGGGAGACCATTGGCCGGGTGGCTATTACTTCGACGGGTCGTTATTCGAGCACAGCTTTAAAGCCAGCAGTGGTAAGTAGCTATTTTAGCTTGCTGCGCGAAAGTAATTTTTGCTCGGAACATGAGGCCAATAAGCGTGATCATGCACTGCGACTTCAGGCGATTGCCAACCAGAACGCACTCGATCGCATCAGCACGAAGTTTGCACTCGACTTAACTTGGCCTCGCGCTGCTGAGTTCATTCGGCCAGGAGTTGACGAAAGCCCCAGCGGGCCTGATTCTCCCTGAAGAAAGGGGAAGGCTGACAAGGCTGAAAATACAAGCTCTTGGAGCTTGCAAAACATGACAAGGAGAAAACGCCATCGGTCGCGACAATATAGCAAGAAGGCTTCTTCTAAGGTTGGGCGGGCGGTGCATGAAATGAAGAAAGGGACCCTCAAGTCTGGAAGATCAGGAAAACAAGTGAAGAGCCGTAAACAAGCCATAGCTATCGGGCTGTCTGAAGCACGCAAGGCGGGAGCGAAGGTTCCTTCGCGCTAAAGCGCAAAGCAGACGCGTTGCGCGGGTCCATTGGAGAAATACGACATGCAAACCCTGAGATCATTAGTGATTATGTCCGTCGCGGTTATTGGCCATCGGCACGTGTGCAGCGTGTGGACCGACGGCCACAGAGACACCACAAACGACAACTGAATATGGAGCGGGGGCGCCTCCCGCTCCGCTCGTGACGCCGCCGCCGGCCTCATCAGAGACAACGACGACGACCACGACCTCGACACCGAATGGCACGATGCTGAGAGGCGGTCGACCACGACCTACGCTCCCGTTCCATAGGGCGCTGTGAGGCGGAACAAATCGTCCGTACCGGCGGTTGAGAATTCCGCGGGTCGAATCTTTCGTATCCGTTTGGGCGAAAGATTATAGGAGTCTAATGACCCTTCCATGCGTCGCGGTGAACCAACCGGAAGATGGCGTCTGCCTGTGACCTTCATTGAAAGAAATGAACCAACTTTACAGGCATCCTGAAGAATACGATCCGGAGCACTTGGGCGACTGCGAAGATGTTGAATTCTATGTCTCGCTGGTCCAGAAGCTTCAGCCTCGGAAAGTTCTAGAGCTCGGCTGCGGTACTGGCAGAATCACCTTGCCCTTGGCAGAGCAGGGAGCGAGGCTGGGCTTCGAGGTGATCGGTTTGGACAATCAGGCCGAGATGCTCGAACGCGCCGCGGACCGGCAGCTTCAGGCTCGCCTCGAAGTCCGAGAACGGCTTCATCTGATCCGTGCGGACATGCGGGCCTGGCGCGCCGAGTCGACGTTTGACCCTATTGTGATCCCCTGCTGGTCGATCAGTCACTTGCTCACTCTTCAAGATCAGCTCGCAGTCTGGAACCAGTGTCGGCGCAATCTTAGACCAGGCGGCCGATTTTTGGTTGAGATAACTATGCCGAACATGGCGATATTCGCGGATTCATTCCGCGTTCCGCCGCGCGCAGTTGTTGAGATCGACGTCGACAGACAAGATGAATCCACAAAAGTCAGATTCGTCAGGCGCAAAACCTCCCGCTATTTAAGCCATGAGCAGTGCGCTCAGATGCGCTTTCTGTAGGAGAAATACATCAATGACCGCGCGGTTGATGGTTACATCGATGATTTTGTGGGCCACGTCTTTTCCCCGCGTGAGCTGCAGTTGCCGTTTATCCACACCTCTGCGACAACATGCGGACGGTGGTGACCGATCGCGATTGTTACGGACCGGGGCTGCATCGCTACAACCGCACCTTCCTCGACTTCGCGCACCATCACGGCTTCGTGCCGCGGCTGTGTCAGCCTTATCGACCCCGGACCAAGGGCAAGGTCGAGCGCTTCGTCCGCTATCTGCGCGCGAGCTTCTACGTGCCGCTGGCGAGCCAACTCAGTCCCGAAGGACTCAAGGTCGATCGCGACACCGCCAAAGCGCGCGTCGGCACCTGGCTGCGCGAGGTCGCCAACGCCCGCGTGCACGCGACCACCGGCGGGGTCCTGGCCGCACGGCTCGAGCAGGAGCGTGAGCGTCTGCAACTGATCCCCGCACCGTGGCCGGGAGCGCTCCCGCCTGCTGCTCCGAAGCGTCCGGCACCCGGTGCCGCGCGGCTACCAGCATCCGCTGCGGGTCTACGAAGAGCTGATCATCGCGGTGGAGGTTGAATGAGCATACAGCACGAACGACTGATCGATCTGTGTAACGAGTTGCGGCTGGGCGGGGTCGCTGCGCAGTATCCGGCGCTGGCGCAAATTGCGGCCGAAAAGCATACTTCGTTTACCGACTTTCTCGCGGAGTTGCTGGTCGCCGAACGCGAATCGCGCCGGGCGCGGGCGCGCGAAATGTTCGCGCGGGTGGCCGGCTTCCCGGCGATCAAGACCCTCGACCAATATGACTTCGGCTTCGCCACCGGCGCGCCGCGCAAGCAGATCATGGAGTTGGCCAGCCTCGCCTTCGTCGAGCGCGCCGAAAACGTGGTGTTCCTCGGTCCATCTGGCGTCGGCAAAACGCACCTCGCGATCGCGCTCGGCTACCTCGCCACCCAGAAGGGCTACAAGACCCGCTTCTTCAGTGCGGCCGATCTGGTGCTGATGCTGGAAGCCGCGCAGCGCCAGAACCGCTATCGCGAGGTCCTGCATCGTGCGGTTAACGCCTACCGCCTGCTGATCGTTGACGAGATCGGCTATCTGCCGATGAGCCGCGAACACGCCAATCTGTTCTTCCAGATCGTCGCGCGTCGCTATGAATGCGGTGCGATGATACTCACTTCCAATCTCACCTTCGGCAGCTGGGACAGTGCCTTCGCCGGCGACAGCGTGCTCACCGCCGCGATGCTCGATCGTGTCCTTCACCACTCGAGCATCGTCAGCATCAATGGTGAAAGTTATCGGCTCAAGGACAAGCGCAAGGCCGGACTGCTCCCTGCTCCGGCTCGAAGCACCAAGCATTAGACGGAACGACGAGAAGGAGAGCCCCTGTACCTTTTTCGCTGTGCCTAGTCATCGTTTGTTCGGATCATCTTGGCCCCCGGCGGCGCCGATCAAAAAATCTTCAGACGCGTTGTCCACAAGTACACAGGCGGGATTCTTAAGCCGATCCCAGAGTCCGTGGATCCTGTGGGCAACGCCTTCCTCAATGTCTGGTGGTAAGTGGGAATATGAATACGGCCGCCTTGCTGGGAGTGCCAGGAGATCCCCCCGCGCCTACGAGCGCCTCGCGAGGACACGCGCCCCGGCGG
Organism: Candidatus Acidiferrales bacterium; assembly: GCA_035534055.1. GTDB lineage: Bacteria > Acidobacteriota > Terriglobia > Acidiferrales > UBA7541 > Palsa-295. Next base: position 8,793 of record DATLST010000339.1, read on the forward strand.
GGCTGGCCGTTGATGCACATCCAGTGGGGAGTTGCGTCGCGAGCGCCAGTACAGGGGCGATGAGGCATCATCGGCGGCCGTGAGACAAAGGAGGCGGAGTGGTGGAGACCGATTATCGGATCTACGTTGGCATCGACTGGGGGAGTGAAGTCCACCAAGCGTGCGTGCTGGACCACGAACGGCGAATTGTGGCCGAGCGCTCTTTCGCACACGCCGGTGATGCGGTTGCGGGATTCGCACAATGGCTACGTGAACTCGCCGATGATCCTGGACGCGTGGCCATCGCCATCGAGATTCTTCGCGGCGCCATAGTCGAGACCTTGGTTGAGCGTGGTTTTCACGTCTATGCGATCAACCCCAAGCAGCTCGATCGTTTTCGCGACCGCTACTGCATGAGCGGAGTTAAGGACGAGCGGCGGGACGCGTTCGTGCTGGCTGACTCGCTGCGCACTGATCAGCCCTGCTTTCGCCGCGTGCGCTTGGACGATCCGCGTGTCATCCAGCTGCGAGAACTTTCGCGCGTAGACGAGGAGCTGCAGCGCGAAGGTAATCAGCTGGCCAACCGCCTGCGCGAGCAGCTCCGCCGGTTCTACGTACGGCCCTTAAGCTCTGTCCGTCGGCCGACGAGCTCTGGCTATGGACGCTGCTCGAGCTTGCGCCATCGCCCAGCGTTGCGCGGCGCTTGCGACCGAAGCGTGTCGAGCGCCTGCTGCACGCGCACCGCATTCGGCGCCTCAGCGCGGAAGAAGTCGTTTCCGCACTCCAGGCGCCGGCCCTGACAGTGGCCCCCGGCGTAGCCGATGCGGCCTCCGAACATATCGCCTTGCCCCTGCCTCGGCTCTGCCTGGTCCATAGCCAGCGCCAACGATGTGGAGTCCGCATCGAAGCTCTGCTCGATGAGCTTCAAGCAGCGGACGAGGACGATGATAAGCCGATGGAGTACAGCGATGTTGCGATCCTACGCTCCCTGCCGGGAGTCGGCAGAATCGCAGCGGCTACGATAATCGCGGAAGCGTCCGCCGCTCTTACCGAACGAGACTATCGTGCTCTGCGTGGCCACGCGGGTATAGCGCCCGTCACCAAACAAAGCGGCAAACAGCGCATGGTCTTGATGCGATACGCCTGCAACGAACGCCTTCGCCATGCGTTCTATCACTGCGCGCGCGTAGCAGTTATTCGCGACCTGCCGAGCAAAAGTTACTACACCGCGCTGCGCCGGCGCGGCCACACTCATGGCCGCGCCCTGCGCGCCGTCGCTGATCGGCTCCTGCGTATCCTAATCGCCATGCTCACGACTCACACTCTCTTCGATTCTTCCAAGGCACGAACGCGCGGGATCGAGACGCTCTCGGAGAAAGTCGCATGAACTACTTGATCGCGGGTGGGGAGTCCTCGCGCTCCCCCTGATCAGGCCCCTCAAGGTGGGTCAGTTTTACTTCGGCGGCCCCCCGACTACGGTGGGTCAACTTTCGTTGACCCGGTTTCGTGGACAGTGGCGGAGTGGGGAAAGTGAAGGAGCGCCACAATGCCCAAGAGTCATGCGCGGTATGCGCCGGAATACCGGTGCCGGATGGTGGAGCTGGTGCGAGCAGGGCGTAGTCCCGACGATCTCGCGAAGGAGTTCGAGCCGACGCCCAGTCGATTTGCAACTGGGTGGCGCAGGCAGAGCGCGATGCGGGCCGTCGCCTGGACGGGCTGACCAGCGAGGAGCGACAGGAGCTTACCCGGCTGCGGCGTGAGAACCGGGTGTTGCGCGAAGAGCGCGAGATACTAGCAAAAGCCGCGGCCTGGTTCGCGACGGAGACCGGTTCGGTGCCGTCACGGCGTTCGAATTCGTGAGCGCGAATCAGGCCATGTACAGGACTGCGACGATGTGCCGGGTGCTGGAAGTCTCCACCAGCGGATACTACGCGTGGTGCAAACGCTCGCCGGCCGCGCGCGCCCAGGCGGACGCGGAACTCATTTCACGGATGAACGCGATTCATGAATGATCGCACGGGACCTACGACGCACCGCGCATTCACGTCGAACTCGAGGCCGCGGGCATTGAAGTGGGACGCAAGCGGGTGGCGCGGCTGATGCGCACGGCAGGCTTGGCCGGCGTGAGCCGGCGCAAGTGGATAACCACCACGGTGCGTGACCGCAATGCGCGGCCGGCGCCCGATCGGGTCGAGCGTAACTTCGTTGCACCCGGACCGAATCGGTTGTGGGTGGCTGACATCACCTATATCCCGACCTGGGCGGGCTTCCTGTATCTCGCGGTCGTGCTGGACGCCTTCAGCCGCCGGATCGTGGGCTGGGCGATGGAGACTCATCTGCGCAGCGAGTTGGTGCTCGAAGCACTGAACATGGCGCTGGCGCAGCGGCAGCCCGCCGCGGTGATCCATCATTCCGACCAGGGCACCCAGGGCGGATTCAAACGGTCGTCGCGACGTAACGATCTAGCTCATCGAAGATACTGGTCCAAGGCTTCCGCAGGGGTTTTCCATCCAAAGGCTTTTCGCGGCCTTGAATTGAGGGTCATCGCCACCGCCGCGATGTCATCGGCGCTATGTGCGCTGAGATCGATTCCCTTTGGGAAGTATTGGCGTAGCAGGCCGTTGGTATTCTCGTTGGTGCCGCGCTGCCATGGGCTACGCGGGTCGCAAAAGTAAACCTGAAGCCCCGTGTCGATCCGCAGGTCCGCATGTTGCGCCATCTCTGCGCCCTGATCCCAGGTCAGGGATTGTCGAATTTGCTCGGGCAACGTGGTGCTGGTGCGGGTGATGGCGTCGCGGACCGCCGCTGCACCATGACCTGCGAGCGCGGGTCCGTTCTTGATCCGTGCGAGATCGCCATAGGCCGTCATGCGCGGCAGATGTAGTAGGATCGTGAACCGCGTCATGCGCTCTACCAGGGTGCCGATGGCCGAACTGCCGAGTCCAAGAATGAGATCCCCCTCCCAGTGACCGGGCACTGCCCGATCAGCAATCTCTGCGGGGCGCTCGCTGATCATGATCTCGGGGGCAACGAAGGATTTTCCCTTCCCGTGGACCCGGGCTCGCGGCATACGCAGTGCACGGCCGGTGCGGAGGCAGGCGGTCAGCTCGCGCCGCAATGCGCCTCGGCCTTGCACGTAAAGGGCCTGGTAGATCGCCTCATGACTGATACGCATCGAATCATCAGCGGAAAAGTCAAACGGCAGCCGCCTGGCAATCTGTTCCGGGCTCCACGCCATCGCCCACTGCCGGTGCTGCCTGCGTCCCGATCGGCGTGCTTTCCACGTCACCTTCGGTCCCATGATCTTTACTCCGTCAGGCGCAGTGACCGCGCCTGAAAGCCAGTCCTGCACGTAACGGCATAGCGCTTCATTCCGCGCCAGCTTGGCTGCTTTAGGACGGCGCAACGAGCGATCAGCATGCCATTGCGCGGTGGTGGCTCGATAATCCAGTCCGCCGCAGCGTGTCGCGGCATTCCGGCGCAGCTCGCGCGAGATCGTCGAAGGGGCCCGCCCGAGCTTGCGGGCAATGGCACAAATTCCATGCTCCTGAACCCGCAAGATGGCGATCTCTTCGCGCTCGGTAAACGATAGATAACGGCCCGATAGGGGCTTTGAAAACCGCAAAAAATGTGACGGTGGCATGCCGCCTGCCCTCCGGAACCAACGGCCGCCCACGGCCGGCGACACCCCGGCATCGATCGCAGCTTCCTCACTCGAACGACCCGCTGCAACCGATGCCCAAAACTGCTGATAGTTCTCCCGTCGCGCCAGCGAAGGCCGTCCCGGCGACCGCAACGCTGCTCGCCCAGATCGATCCGAGGGGCGCTGAATAGTCATCCCAATTTCCCCTGTCGAGGTATTGCGACGACCGTTTGAATCCGCCCTGCTGACGACGATCGATTGGCTTGGGCCGTTAACCGCCGCCTGTTCGATCGCGGAACTCGGGGACCCCGCACGCTTTCGCAGCGCGAGTGCGGATCGCGAGCTATGTCGGCGTTGCGCCGCTGCTGCGGCAATCGGCCGCGAAGCGTTTCTCCGGCAGTCCAGCATGCGGGAACGCTCGGCTGCGTAAGGCGCTCTGGATGGTGGTTCTCAAGGCGGTGCAATGCAGGCCGTGGCTACGGCAGTATTACGAACGCCTTCGAGGCGTGGGCAAACCTGGCAAGGTCGCTATCATCGCGGCGATGCGAAAGCTGCTCGCAGCGGTATGGAGCGAGACTATCTCACTTCCGACCCCTTCGTTTCTTTGACATAGCAGAGGATGCCGTTTAACTGAATAGGCTAAGTAGGTCAATTTTGAGAGCGCAACGGACATTGCCGCCGCGTCCGCGGCGCGCTCTTCGGTGCGCGCACTTAGTTTGGAGTTTTGCAGCGGGAGCCGGGCCTGCAGAAAATGCATGCGGAGAATCCCATCAGGAACATTGGATTGCGATGGTCGTGCGTTCAGCGCGGCATGATGATTGCTGCGCGTTCAACAGGGGGCCTGTTTGGCTGTCAAGTAACAACCTGAAACATTCCATTCGCAGATCCGCGATGAAGGCGGTGAATCGCTGGATGGCGTTCGTGTCGTGAAAGCGGAACTGAACAGCGAACAGGCAAACGTAGAACGCGAACAGACGTGCAGGAATGCCGATCTTGACGCTGCCATCCGCGAGAAGAATGAACTGCTCGGAATGGCGGCGCACGACCTCCGTAATCCGCTCGGCGTCATCGTTGGAGCGGCGGAATTGCTGAGTGATGAGTTGGGCGATTCGGTACGCGAGGAGAACCGCGAGTTGATCTCTCGCGTGACGAGTTCGGCCGAGTTCATGCTAAGATTAATAGATAACCTGCTCGATTATTCGAAGATCGAGGCTGGTCGGCTCGAACTCCATTTGGATCCCGTCGATGTAGCCGATCTAATCCGGCAGAACGTCGCCTTCAATTCGATCCTCGCGAGCAAGAAGGGCGTCACCCTGCGCTTCGAAAGTGAGGGACCGCCGGCGCTGCTCATGCTCGATTCGAGGCGCTTCCGACAGATGCATCAACAATCTGATCAGCCACGCGCTGACGTTTTCACAAGATGATGGTGGCAGTGCGATTATGGTCTCTTTGCGAAACGGCCCGACAGAGGTGACGATTGCGGTTGCGGACGAAGGACAGGGAATCGCAGCGGATGAACTTGGCAAGCTGTTTCAACCATACTCATCCACCCGCACCAGGAGCACCGCCGGCGAGAAGAGTACCGGACTTGGCCTCGCGATCGTGCGCCGGATCGTTGAAGCGCATGGCGGCCGCATTCGGGTCGAAAGCGACCTTGGTCGGGGTTCGACGTTCTATGTGTCGCTGCCGTGCGCCACGACGGCCCCAGGATGAGTCATCGCGATCACGTGATACAGCTCGAACCGGCGCCCACCTTCTCGGTGCCGCGGGCACTGCCCTGAAGTCGTCGAACTGTTTTTCGCGGCTCTCCCATCGCGTGATCAGAAAGAAGGTCACCGGATATCTCCCCGTCTTCAGAACCTCGCACCCGAATAGCCCCCGATGTTGATCGACTAGCCGCGGGCGACGCGCGAAGCGCGCCAAACACTCGATATCGTGTGCGGCCTCTTACGAGACCGTGAGGGGCGAAATTGCCACCATCGTGGATTCGGCGTAGCTCATGGTAGTAGGCGAGCCGCGCCACCAATTCGTCTGCGATCGTGATGAGACTCCCGCAGCGTCATCAGCGCAATCCGCTAGCGGCCAGTCGCGAAAGGGGCCGCTAGTGCCCCGTCCCGCAAATAATTTTCTTAAAGCCGTGGAGTCTGAGTCTCAGTTCTTCAAGGTAAAACAGCCGATAAACCGAGCAAAATAGTTAACTTAATTGCGGGACGGCACACTAGCGTAAGGATAAACAATCCACCATTGAGTGGGCGTTACGCCGACAACGCGATTTTTCGAATATGCTCTTTGGCCAAGGGGGTAATCCGTCCAGAATCTCGTACCCGAGTGTCCCGATTGCCTTTGTTAGAGCGAATTCGCCTTCGGGCTCCGCACGGGCGTTTCGATAACTTCAAGGCCTATGCCAGCCACCGAAGCATCGAATCCGCTGGAGAAGATCGCGTCGCGGTCAGGGAGGATAAACCGGTACGCGTAATCTGAAGTGATGGGTTCACGCAGCTGTTGGAGCGTCCAGACTGCGGTATGTTCCGTGACCACGAGCACGCAAAGAAGTCGAAAAGGGGCGCTCGCTACGATGCAAAAGTCACAGGCGATGATGGAGTCGCGTGATTCTTTGGGAAAGGTCTGGCGACGTTTACAAGGACTACGTATCCGGTGTGCTCGGCCCGTTGTTGCCCGTGCCGAGCTGAACGCGAGAATGCCTTCAACACTTTGGCCGGGTAAGATAACTGACAGGCCTTTTGATGTTTCCTGAGTTTCCGTGATCCCGATGTCAGCAGTAGCCGCGCAGGGCGGCGATGGTGTGGCTGATATCGAAGCGTTGCGTATAGATCGCGCCGGCTGCGGCTCCCAGGCGCACACGCTCGTCGGAATCGTCCATCAGGTGCGCGAGCGCGGTACTCATCGCCACTGCATCGTCTGTGTCCACCAGAGCTACCGCGCCGCTCTGCTCCCATAATGGCTCGGTCGAGACGCCAGAGGTGGTGAGCACGGCACGGTGATGTGCCAGCGCGGCCATCAAAGTGGTGCGCCTCGTGCTCACGCCATCGCCGTATGGCTGTAGCATTACGTCGCAGGCCCTAAGACGACGCGAGATGTCGGCAGGGACGAGAGGACCCGAGGCCAGTAGGCGGTTGTGCAATTCGGGAGCTCCGGCCAGCAGTCGGCGACGCATATCGAGGCTGTCGCGGCCCAAAAGCAGAAACACCACCTCGGTACGCTGACGCAACAGCCGCGGTACCACGTCCGCGAGCCGCGCGGCGGTCCAAGCCTCGCGCGCGGTCCCAAAATGACCCACCACCATCCCGCCCTCGACCGTCAGCTTCCTGCGCACGGCGAGTACTCCCGCGGGGTCATCCACGACGGGCACATTGCTAGGCACCGGCAGCCAAGAAATCTCGGCGGTAGCGGGTGCGAGCGGTCGCAACCGCTGCTCCCATATCGCCCCCGCTACGAAACATCGGCGTGCGGCGCGCACGAGCACGAAGGCCATCGCGCAATTGACCACGCCGATGAGGTTGTGCCGCAAAGGCTGCCGCCAAGTGAGGGAAACCGCGACTTCGTGGAACATGATGAAGATTCCGGCGCGGCGGCGCACCAAGAGCCACAGGCACAGCGGCAGATTCATCCCCTTCATGCCGAACGCCTGTGGAACGTACTGTAACAATATGTGGCCCGGACCGGCCGCGTCGAGCCCGCGGCTGAGCGTGGCGAGCGTGCGCGGGCCGAAACCTCGGGGCAGGCCATGGACTTCGACGCCGGCTTCCGCCGGACCGGGGTCTGTCAACGCGGGTGCCCAGACGTGAACACGATCGCCGCGAGAGGCGAGTCCGCGCGCGATCAGCCGCGTGTAGTCCGCGACTCCTCCGTTTTGGGGCGGATACTCGGCGCTGATAATGTGCCAGGTCGCCAAGGCCCAAGTCTCCTACGCCTAGCGCGCAATACGTCCCAAGACCTGCGACCCTCTCACGGCAATGGCCGCATTTAATTTGAGCATCGGAGATTCTCTTCCGTAAGCTGCGAGGCAACGGTGATCAATCGCGGAAAAAGTCAGAACGCGGGTACTCGGCGGCTCGCAGCGGTGCCGATCTTAGGCGCAATTCCTGAAATTGTATTTCTGAACGACTCCCGCTCTAATCAGGAGGGAAAGCGAATGGCTCGCTTTCGCGTAATGCCGTGCGATTCAGATCGCTCATGTCGGTGCACCGCTAGAGAAACAGGGTAACTATCCAGCAATTCTTAATCTCCGACCGCTCACTGAAAGATAGAGCGTAAAAGTTACAATATTAGCGGGAGCAACTCCATCATGCGACAGGTAGTCCTCACAGTGGGTCACTTTAATTGCAGCCAGACGCCTGTGTTAAAGCTCCTGAGTTAGAGATTCGCAGTATATGTTTGACCCAAAACATGAGGAATCGCGGGCATTTGTTCTTCATCGAACTTCTAACTCGGCACACTAGTCAATACTGATTGGAGGAGTCAAAAAATGGCTTGGTTGCCGAATAAACGGATTGTCGTCACCGGTGTCGGCCAATGTACACTCAAGCGGCGCGCTTTCGCCCCGGCGCGGCGATATAAGAGGCAACATCCTTACGACTGGCTCCCATTCGGAGCAGGGAGCGAATCATCAAATCGATGCTGACGGATGGATCCGCCGCTTCCATCTTTGCAACTCGGGACTGGCTGGAACCGAGCAGCCTGCCCAGTTCCTCCTGGGTCAATCTCCGGCGGCTCCTTTCTTCTTTGACCGCGCTGGCGAGCCCCAGTTTCAACTCAACGATGGCCTCCTCCTCCGCGCTGAGGCCCAAAAACCCGATTGCGTCCCCAACCTTCCATCCGGCGGATTCCAACCGCTTTCTCTTTTGCTTATCCATGACCATTTCCCTAGCCGACCAAGCCATCGTAACGTCTCAGTCGGGCTTTGCATCGGTCAATCACCGGCGATGGCGTCTTTGGGCTCTTCATGCTGAACACCTCGACGATGATGATGGCGTCCGGATCGGCCCGGTAGATGATTCGCCAGGCATTGTCTCCGTCCGTGACCCTCAATTCATGACAGCGGCTCCCGATCGACGGCATCGTCCGCGAGTGTGGGAGCGACAGAGCCTCACCACGCTGAAGCCGCCGCAATAGGATGCCTGCCTCAATCCTCGCGTCCTGCGAGAAAGGCGGAGTCTTTATCTCCGAGTGCAGCCAGACTAATGGTTTGTCGGCAGCCTCGGTCACGCGGATTAGCCTATGTCAACTTCGACATGGGAGGCAAGGCGGACGCCCGAGCCAAACGGCTCGTTGATCGCGGCGCTCATCATTGATGCATCCGCTCGCGCCGCTGGCGCGGAGAATTCCGGTCAGATCTTGTTGGTGGTCCTACCGTTGGTCGCTGTGGTGTTACCGCTTCCGTAGCGAACAGTTCCTGTATTTATTGGCGTGGTATTCGCGGCGCGCGGTGGAATGACGGAGGTCGCGCGGACGTCCTTCGGCGCGGGGACACGCTGCGCTGCGTCAGGGCCGAGATTGCCGAGTTTCTGGGTTTCGCGGCCGAAGGTCATAGCACTGACCCAGCCGGCGCCTTCGGCTGATTTGTCGCCACTGGAGCTACCGATCTGTGCGACTTTGTTGAATCCGGTCTGGAGCGCACTCGTAATCGGCCGGATGACCGATTGAGCGATGAACGCGGCCTCGAAAGCGTGGGTGAGCGCGAGACCAATCGTTCCTCCCGCGATTCCGGCGGCCATGTTAGGGACGGAAACTGTTACGATCATGAAGATGATGGCCAGAGCCGCGTACGTGAGCATCGTGGAAACGGAGAGAGAACCCGAACAGACTGTCGTGACGATAGAACCTGGCGGAGCGCCATACGTAGTCCACCACGGCAGCGTAGCCGTTACTGGCTTGCACGCGGCGGCGAGTGTTGCGCTCCATTGGGTAGCCATCTGCACGCCAACGGCCAGCACAAGATAGAAAAAGAGCAACCGGACTCCGACGCGGATGACGTAACCGAAGTAACCTTCGGCAGCGGGTGCCGTGAAACGGTTGGCACCAAGACCGAGCAGAATTACACCGCCGCCGACGACCAGGTACGCTTCGATAAGCGTAAGTATCAGCATCGCAGTCGTCACTACGAAAGAAAGCAAAACGAAGAATGCCGCCACGCTTTGAACGATCGCTAGCTCTACGTTCGTCATCAGACTTGCGTTGGCAGGGGCGTTAAAGAGCGTGCCGGCCATGTTGGCGCCCAGTTCAAGTACGGTTTGTGGACTGAGCGCGGGCAGACCCGTGACAGCGGCGCCAATCGATGAAAAGCTTTTCACAACGGCGTTCATCCATGTGAACGCGTTGACAATCATCAAGTAGACAAAGCCCCCACTGAGCAGGTGCTTGATCAACCGACCGAGGAAGTGCGCTGCATCAAGCTGACCTTCGGCAGTGAACTGAATCCAGGTAACGAGGATGTCGAGGAGGAGGAGGGCCACGAAGAGCTTGATAGCGTATGGCTGAATACCAGCACTGTACTTGGTAGCCGCGGTGTAAAACTGAGCAACGATATCGTTGAAGTTATTCATACTCGCAACTCCTTACGCCATTCGGGCGCGACCTAGTCACTATGGCTGCGGGGGCGGCGGAGCGTTGTGGTACATATCGGGGACTCCTTTTGCGGGAGGCGCGGCAAACGCTGCCTTCGCTTGCTCGTGTGCTGCGTGTCGCTGATATAAATGCCACCCAGCATAGATCACTGCGCAGACGCCAATGATGGCGAAGACGAGAATGAGTGGATTCTTGATGTTCTTCATCTTTGATCTCTTCGAGGAAACCTACGGCTGCGGCGGTGGAGAAGCATCATGGTACATATCAGGGATTCCTGGCGCTGGCGGTGCCGAAAATAGGGCTTGAGCCTCAAGGCCACTCTGCACCTGATTGTTCACCTGGTTCGCCGATGCGACGTTTTGCGAGTTCATCATGGCCATTACGAGCTGGCGGAGCATCTGTACCTGCTGCACCTGCGCGAGCGCGATTTCGTTGCCGATCTGGATCGCTTGCAGTCTGCCTACCGCCGTCTGGTTGCGGAGTTCAAGACCTTGCAGACTCGCCTGCTCGGCTTGAAAGTCCTGGGCCTGAGCCTGCGCCGCCGCGAGTGCTCCGTTCAGCGTGTTGAGCGTGGTCTCCGTCGTCGCCTGAGGACTCTGCACTCCCGCAGTGGTCGCGGTGTTGTATCCGGGATACAGCTGCTGGAACTGCTGCGTCAGCCCCTGGACGCTGTACGAGAGTCCCTCCTGCTGGTTGATCAGGTTGCCCAGATTGGTGAGCAGGTTCTGATTTGATTGCCAGACTCCCGCTCCACCGCCGGTCGTGTTCTGAATCATATATTGGAGCTGCTGCCCCAGTGCGGCGACCGTCTGGGTCTCCTGCTGAAGCTGCTGGAACTGCCGCGCGAACATCGCGGGATCGAAGACCGTCTGAGTTCCGCCGAACTGCGCGCGGGCCGCACCGGACGCAATCAAGAGGGACGCTGCTGCGATCAGAATAACTAAAAGTGGCCTGAGCGATCTTGTCGACTTCATTGCTGTATCTCCCCGTGATGAATCCGTCCGTTGGGATGAATCCGCGCCATGCCGTCAGGATGGAGCAGTGTGGCAA
>DATLST010000340.1:0-6918 GCA_035534055.1 Candidatus Acidiferrales bacterium
CGCGGCGTGGTGCTCACGCACGGGAACCTGCTCGCGAACCTGGAGCCAATCGAAAAGGAAATCGAACGCTACCGAAGGTACGAGCGGATTTTTCATCCGCTGCGTTTTTTGGACCTCTTGCCGCTGAGCCACGTCTTCGGCCAGTTGCTGGGGATTTTTCTGCCGCAGGTGCTCGGCGCCACATCGGTGTTTGCCGACACGCTGAATCCCGGGGAAGTGCTCCGGCTGATTCACGGCGAGAAAGTGTCGGTGCTCGTGACGGTGCCGCGGCTCGCCGACTCCCTGAAAAATCAGATCGAACGCGATATCGAGGCAAGCGGCCGCCTTGAAGGCTTCCAAAAAAATTTACAGGAGGCCGACCGCGAACGGTTTTGGAGGCACTGGTGGCGCTTCCGCAAGATCCACAGACGATTGGGATGGAGATTCTGGGCCATCATTTCCGGCGGAGCGGCGCTCGCGCGCGACACGGAAATTTTCTGGAGCCGGCTGGGCTACGCCGTGATTCAAGGCTACGGCTTGACGGAAACAACATCGCTGATTAGCGTCAACCATCCCCTGCGCCTGGGCCGCGGCTCGATTGGCAAGGCGCTGCCGGGGCTGGAAGTGAAGTTGGCCGAGGATGGCGAAATCCTGGTGCGCGGTGAAAACGTCGCCCGAGGATATTGGAACGATGCGGGCATTCAGCCTGTGCTCGACGAGGATGGCTGGTTCCATACGGGGGATATTGGGGAGAGGGATGCGGAGGGAAATTTTTATTTCAAGGGCCGTAGGAAAAGCACGATCGTAACTCCGGAAGGTCTGAACGTGTACCCGACGGACCTGGAAGCGGAATTGCGGAAAGAGCCGGAGGTGCGCGATTGCGTGGTTGTGGGACTGTCGCGCGACGGCAACGCGGAGCCTTGCGCCGTGCTTCTCTTGAGAGATTCCTCGAGCGGTTCGGACGATGCGGCCGCGCAAGTCGTGCGCCGCGCGAACGCCCGGCTCGCTCCGTTCCAACAAATGCGCCACTGGATGGCGTGGCCGGACAGGGACTTTCCGCGCACGCCCACGCAAAAGCCGGCGCTCGGGCAGATTCGCGAGGCGGCCGAGGCACGCATGGGGAGCGCCGGAGGCAAGGGACCGGCGGGTCGCGATGCGAGCCCTCTACGCGATTTTCTGGCGCGTATTTCCGGAGGGCGCGCAGCCGATGCAAGCGCCGCGGAGAAACTTCAACTCAGCTCCATCGAGCGCGTGGAACTGCTCGGCGCGCTGGAAGACCGCTACCAGATGGATTTGAGCGAAGCCGAATTCAGCCATGCGGAAACGATCGGGGCGCTCGAGCATTTGCTTGAGCAGCCGGTTGAGCGCGGAACGACCTACCATTACCCTCGATGGGCTCAGAGTTGGCCGGTGCGAATGATTCGGAGCGCGGTGTTCCATCTGCTGGCGCGTCCCGCGATGCTGATCCTGGGATGGCCGAGCATTCGCGGCCGGGAAAATGTGCGCGGCGTGAGCGGTCCGGTGCTCGTGATTGCAAATCACGTGACATTCTTCGACCCGGCTTACATTCGTGAGGCCCTGCCGGGGCGCTTGCGGCGCAAGCTCGCCGTGGCGATGGATGGAGAGCTGCTGGAATCGTTCCGGAAGCCTCCGAAAGGAACCGAATTTTTTACGGCGCTCGCACATCGAGCCGCGTATTGGCTGGTGGTTTCGCTCTTCAACGTGTTCCCGCTGCCGCTGCGCGCGGGATTCCGCAAGAGCTTCGCGTTCGCGGGCGACTTAGCCGATCGCGGCTGGAGCGTGCTGGTGTTTCCCGAAGGAACGCGCACGAAAGATGGCCGGATGAGTCCGTTTCGCGGCGGGGTGGGTCTGCTGGCGACTCGCTTGCGGGTTCCGGTGGTGCCCGTGCGCCTGGACGGAATCTTCGAATTGAAAGCGGCGGGGAAACGGTGGGCGCGGCCGGGACAGATCCGGGTGTCGATCGGAGCAGCGGCAAATTTCAGCGAATCCGATGCGGCCGAGGAGATTACGAGAGAACTAGAGCGCCGGGTCCGGGATGTCCGAGAGCCCTCGGCGTAATTTTCCGGGCGTTATTCAATCATTCATACCGCAGAGCAACGAGCGGATCGACCTTCGTGGCGCGCCGCGCCGGGAAATAGCAGGCGGCGACGGCGACGACGGAAAGGACCGCGATGACGCCCGCGAGGACGAGCGGGTCACTCGACTTTACGCCGTAGAGCTGGCTCTGCAAGAAGCGCATGGCCACGAAGGAGGCGACAGCGCCCAGCGCAAGGCCGGCTGCGGCCAGGCGCATCCCGTCGCGAACGATCATGGCAAGGACATTGCCCGGTTCGGCGCCAAGAGCCATGCGAATGCCGATCTCGTGAGCGCGCTGCGAGACGGCGTAAGCCATGACGCCGTAAATCCCGATGGCGGCCAGGAGGGTCGCGATGGCGGCGAACACGGCGAGGACGAGCATGCTGAGGCGGCGCTGCGAAATCGAAGCGGCGAGAAGCTGGTCCATGGTGTGAATTTCGGTGACCGCCTCGTTGGGATCGATCGCCTGGACCGCGCCGCGAACGGAGGAAGTGAGCACTTCGGGATTTCCGTTGGCGCGTACGACGAGGTGCATCATGCGCGTGGGATTCTGGACGTAGGGCAAATAGAGCTGGCTGGCCTTGGTGTCGCCCCACGTCCAATCGCGGATGTCGCCGGCGACGCCCACGATCGTGAGCCAGGAGGCGTTTGGCTCGGGGTCCCACGGGCTGCGCGTGCCGGGAAAGATCAGGCGAATTTGCTGGCCCACGGGATTCTGGCCAGGCCAATAGCGGCGAGCGGTCGTTTCATTGACGATCGCCACGCCGGCGGTTTGCGGGCCGTCGGAATAGGCAAAATCGCGCCCTTGCTCGATGGGAATGCCCATGGTGGAGAGATAGCTCTGATCCACGACCATGTATTGCGAGGTGAACTCCTCGCCGGGAGCGGGCTTCGCGCGGCCCGCAATGTCGAAATTGCAGTAGGCAATCCATCCGCTGAGGGGCAGATTGTCCACCGCAGTAGCGGATTTCACGCCGGGCTGCGCGTCGATGCGGGCGATCAATTGCTGGTAGAAATTCACCACCGACGAGCCGGCCGGGTAGCGCAATTCGGGCAGCCAAATTTGCATTGTGAGCAGACGCGAGGGATTGAAGCCGATGTTTTCGGACAGGAGATTGGCGAAGCTGCGAACGAGGAGCCCCGCCCCCACAAGGAGCATGAGCGAAAGCGCCAGCTCCGAGACGATCAGAGCGGAGCGGACCCAATGGGTGCGGCGGCCCAGGGTAGAACCGCGGGCACCCTCGCGAAGCGAATCATGCAACGCAGAGCGCGAAATCTGGATCGCCGGAGCGAGGCCGAAAAGGATTCCCGTGAGCAACGAGACGAGCAGGGTAAAAAGAAGAACGGTTCCGTCGATGCGAATCCACTCGGGATGGCGGATCTCGCCATAGATTCCCGCCGGCGGGAGGGCCGCGCGCAGAAGGTTCAGGCCGCCGTAGGCGATCAGAATACCGAAGACTCCCCCAATCACAGCGAGAACGAGGCTTTCCGTCAAAAGCTGGCGGAAGATGCGCCGGGTTCCCGCGCCAAGCGCGGCGCGCAAGGCCATCTCGCGTTCCCGGCCGGCCGCGCGGGCCAGCATCAAGTTGGCAACGTTGGCGCATGCGATGAGGAGAACGAGAGGGACGGCGACCAGCAGAATGAGCAGCGCGGGCCGCAAGCGCCTGACAAGGTCGTCGTGAAAGAAGACCAGGCGCAGACCGACGTTCCGGTCAACGGCGGGATATTCCCGCTCGAGGCGGCCCATGATGGTGGCCATCTCCGCTTGCGCGCCCTCCAGGGGAATGTCCGGCTGCAAACGTCCGAAGACGGTGAATTCGTGGTCCGCGCGGTCAAGCTGCGCGCGATTGTAGGCCAGCGGCATCCATAGATCGTCGTCGCGGTTCGAGCCATACAGCGTAAAGCCGCGCGGGAGCACGCCAATGACCGTGAAGGGCCGGCCATTCACATCGACGCTCTGGCCGACGATTCCCGGATCGCCGCCATAGTGCCGCTGCCACAGGCCATACCCGAGGATTACAACCTGTTCGCGGCCCGGTTGCTCCTCGTAGGAAAAAAAATCGCGTCCCATGAACGGCCTGACGCCTAGGAGGCGGAAAAAATTCGCGGAGGTCTGGGCGCCATACACTTGTTCCGGCTCGCCCTTGCCGGTGAGCGTAAAAAGAAGAGTGCGGTAGGCGGAGAGCTCTTGAAACACATGGCTTTGGTCGCGCCAGTCGAGAAACTCCGCGAGCGAAGCGGTCCCGCGGTCGATATCGCGGCTTGCTTCGGTTTCCCAGATCAGAACGATGCGGTCGGGATTCCGAAACGGCAGGGGGTGGAGAAGGATGCCGTTGACGACGCTGAAAATCGCCACGGTGGCTCCGATACCAATGGCCAGAGTCAGCACGGCCACGATGGCGAAGCCCGGACTGCGGAGCAGCATTCGACAGCCGTAGCGTAAGTCCTGCCAGAGCGTTTCCATCACCGCAGTCCCAGGGAAAGTCGAATGGAAGCCACCTATTGTAATCCTTGTGTCCACCGCCGAGCGTTTCGCGGACGGCTCGCTTCGCCGGCTGGCATTCGGGCGCGCGCGCCGATGGGGGTACCGGGAAAATGTGAAGCACAGCGAAAGCGCTAGGCGCTCACGGCGTTCGCACCGACCGACACGCCGACGATCCGCCCATCGAGAAGATGCACGGTGCGGTCCGCAGTGCCGGCGTAGCGCGGATCGTGCGTCACCATGCAGATCGTGGCACCCTCCTGGTGAAGCTGGCGCAAAAGGTCGATTACCGCCTCGCTGTTGACCGAATCCAGATTGCCGGTAGGCTCGTCGGCGAGCAGGATGGAGGGCTGGCCGACCAGAGCCCTTGCAACCGCAACGCGCTGTTGCTGTCCGCCGGAGAGTTGCGCGGGATAGTGCCTGATCCGGTGAGCCATGCCCACGCGTTCGAGCACCGCCTCGACGCGCTTTTTGCGCTCCGCGGAACCGATACTCCGATAGGTGAGCGGCAATTCGACATTTTCAAAGACGGTGAGATCGCCGATCAGATTGAAGGCCTGAAAGATGAAACCGATCTCGCGATTGCGAATTCGAGTGCGATTCGAAACGGAAAGGCCGGCCACATCTTCCGACTTGATCCAGAAGCTGCCCGCGGTGGGGGAATCGAGCAAGCCAAGAATCGAGAGCAGAGTGGACTTCCCGCAACCCGAAGGGCCACCAATGGAAAGGAACTCGCCGTCCTTGATTTCGAGATTAATCCCGCTCAACGCATGCGTTTCGACCTCATCGGTATAGAAAACCTTGGAGAGATCTTGCAGGCGTATCACGGGTTCCGTGGCGCTGGCCATCCCAAGCTCCTTCCGTTTTTGTTTCCGTGGCCTTCGAACAAAGAACTTATCGCAACTGCACGCGATCGAAATTGTCCCAGGCGGACATATCGGAGAGGATTACCTGGTCGCCGCTCCGCAGCCCTTTGCGAATTTCCACCGTATCCACCGAGGCGAGTCCCAACTCCACCGGGACGCGGACGGCTTCTTTGCCGTCGTCGACCAGTTTGAATAAACTGACAGTAGTGTTTGCATCGCTGTGAACCGGGCGCCCGACGTTCAGAACGTCGGCCAGGCGTTCGATTTCAATGGTGCCCTCGACGCTCAAGTCCGGCACGGCGCCCTGGGGCAGAGGGCCCTGCAACTCGACATCCACGGTGCGCGTTCCATTGACCACGGCGGGGTCGATGCGCATCACTCTGCCGGCGATGATTCCGTTGTGCGTGTCGATCGAAGCCTTTTGGCCGATCAGGACGTCTTTCGCCTGTGTCTCCGCAATTTTGAGCGCGGCCTTCAACTGACCCGGCTGAGCCACTTTCGCGAGCGAAGTTCCCTGGGCCACGCGCTGCCCTACGTCCACGTTCAATTCCTGCAGCACGCCGTCGATGCCGGACCGGACTTGTAATTGATCCAACTGCGACTGTTTCAATCGATAAAACGCCTGCTTTTGGTCGATATTCGCCCGCTGGACGGCGAGTTGCGCGTCAATCGAATTCGCAAATGTGGTGATTTCCTGCTGCGCGAGGTCGTTCTGCTTGCTGAGCTCTTCGGCCTGTACGCGGGTTTGTTTCAGGACCAAATCCGACACCAGCCCGCTGGCCGCGAGCTTTTCGTTGGATTCGGCGGTGAGCTTGGCCGTCTGATATTGCGAGCTGATCTGCGCCCCCTGGGTGCGCTTATCCATCAGCTGATTTTCGAGCTGCGCCTTCGTTTGCTCGTAGGCGGCTTCCGCGCCCTTCAATTGATATTGGGCGTCGAGGGCCTCTTGCTGCAATTGCGGGTTGCTCAGTGCAAGAATCACGGTGGCCGCCTTGACGGGGGTTCCGGGAAGGACGTAGCGTTTTTCGACCCTTGCGTCGGTGGCCGCGGGTATCACCACGATGGTCTCCGGCTCCAGAGTTCCCAGCCCGCGCACGGCCCTGAGCATCGGACCGCGCTTCACCGTGCCGGTCCAGATGGCCGAGCGGTCCACACCAGGGGGCGCCGGCTTCAGCCGGGACACTGCAATCGTAATCACCAGGACGAATAGAAGCCCGATTCCCGCGTAGATGTAGCGGCGAATCATTTTCTGTTTTCTCGCCTCGGGACGCGGAATATCCACGGCATCTCCTACCGATTTGGCACTTGCAAGATTATGTCATCATTAGGCACTTTTACATCTTTTTTACTCCGGCAGTTTTTAGAGTCGAACCGGGGTTGACCGCCCTGCATTCATCCAGGCAAACGATGGCGCCATCGCTGATCTCGGCGCGTTTGGCCGGGCATTTCTGGAATCTCTTTCCGGTTTTGCCTTCAGGCGTTCTATCTAAAAGA
>DATLST010000341.1:0-6797 GCA_035534055.1 Candidatus Acidiferrales bacterium
GTGGCCTGTCGCGGAGAAAGTGTTACTGCGGACGCCACACGCAAAAACCAAGAGCAACTGTACGAATGGCGGGTGCCAGCTATTTGGCCCATTCTTTTCCCAAAATCGCGTACTAACGAATTCACTGCGACAGGCCACTAGTACGGGTGAATTTCCAATCCCTGTGCGAGACATGGCGCCAAGAGCCGTGGCTTAGACCCGTCACAAATTGGCCGGTTGCAGTGGCCATTTCTGGCGCGGGTGGAACAGGCAGCACCTTGACGCAAGCGACGGAGTCCGATAAACAAACAACCGATGAGCAACGTCAAAAGTGAGATTCGGGACGGGATGCGAATTGATTGGGATGCGCCGATCCCGATGGACGACGGAGTGATTTTGCGCGCGGACGTGTACCGCCCAATCGATGAAACCAAATCGCCGGTTTTGCTGACATATGGGCCATACGGCAAAGGCCTTGCGTTCCAGGATGGCTATAAGGCGGCCTGGGAGCAGATGGTGGAAAAATATCCGGACGTGGTCGCGGGATCTTCGAACAAATATCAGAATTGGGAAACGGTTGATCCCGAGAAATGGGTTCCGCATGGCTATGCCTGCGTGCGAGTCGATTCTCGGGGCGCTGGACGCTCTCCAGGCTACATCGATCATTTCTCTCCGCGGGAAACAAAGGATTTTTACGATTGTGTTGAGTGGTGCGCCGCTCAGCCTTGGAGCAACAGTAAGGTCGGGCTGAATGGGATCTCGTACTATGGGATCAACCAATGGCACGTCGCGTCCCTGCAACCTCCGCATCTGGCAGCGATGTGTATCTGGGAGGGCGCGGCCGAGTTCTACCGGGATATGACGCACCACGGAGGCATTGTCTGCACATTTTGGGAGCACTGGTACGATTCGCAAGTGAAAAGCGTGCAGCATGGATTGGGCGATCGTGGCTGGCGCAGCCGTGTCACGGGCGAGACTGTGTCCGGGCCGGAGACGTTGCCGGACGAGGAACTGAAGCGTAATCGCCGAGATCTGGGCAGTGAGATTGTGGTCCATCCATTGGACGGCGATTATCACAAGGACCGTTCGCCGGTCTGGCCGAAGATTAATGTTCCATTGCTTTCCGCGGCGAACTGGGGCGGGCAAGGCTTGCACACACGCGGCAATTTTGAGGGATTCGAGCGCTCCGCCTCGTCGCAGAAGTGGCTGGAGGTACACGGTCGCGAGCATTGGACGGAGTTCTATACGGATTACGGAGTGAATTTGCAGCGGCGGTTTTTCGATTTTTTCGTCAAGGGCATGGAGAACGGCTGGGGTGCGGAACCTCGCGTACAACTCATGGTACGGAGGATCGACGGATTCGTCAGCCGCGGCGAGAATGAATGGCCTCTGGCTCGCACGCGATGGACGCGTTTTTACTTGAACCCGGATGACATGAGTCTCGGCAGCGCTCCCGTCCACACCCAGCGACGGATCGATTACGAAGCGCTCGGCGACGGCTTAACGTTTCTCTCGGCACCGCTCGCCGAGGAAACGGAAATCACCGGCCCGTGCGCCGCAAAACTCTTTCTCTCGTCGTCCACGAGCGATGCCGACGTCTTCCTGGTGTTTCGTGTGTTTTCGCCGGATGGGCAGGAGGTGGTGTTCCAGGGAGCCATCGATCCTCACACACCGATCGGGCAGGGTTGGCTTCGAGCCTCGCATCGGAAGATCGATCCCGTTCTCAGCACACCGCATCGCCCCTACCATACGCATGACGCGCCGCAGCCATTGAGGCCGGGGCAGCCCGTGGAGTTGGACGTTGAAATCTGGCCAACATCCATTGTGGCGCCGGCTGGATATCGCATCGGGTTCACGGTGCGAGGCAAGGATTACGAATATCCGGGGCCCGGCACGCGCTTGCCGCCTCACACAAGAAAAATTACCGGATGCGGCCCTTTCTTTCACGATGACCCAAGGGACCGTCCACTGGAGATTTTCGGAGGGAGAAACACACTCCATTTCGGCCCAGATCAGCAGGACTATTTGCTGCTTCCCTTGATTCCGCCGAAGCCGCGCAATGAGAACTTCCATCGGCGTTAGAAGAGCGCCCACCGTGGATCTGAATGCCGGCAAGCAGCGCTTGGAGTATATCGACTGGTTGCGCGGATTTGCCTGCCTGGGGATGTTCGAGGTGCATTGCTACGATTCCTGGCTGGGGGGAGCGTCGCGCAATACGCTCTTTTACGGCTGGTCGAGATTCAGCGGAATACTACCGGCCCCGCTGTTCTTGTTTCTCTCCGGCGTGTCGCTGGCGCTGGTGACGGACCGGTTGCGGAAGAAGGGAGTATCGGCGCAGGCCATTGCGAAGAAAACGATTCGCCGCGGAGCTGAGGTGCTGGCGCTGGGGCTGCTATTTCGCCTGCAAGAATTCGCGCTCGGGCAGCCTTCCGCGCCGTGGACCGATCTGCTGCGCGTCGACATTCTGAATACCATTGGGCTCGCGATCGTGTTCATGGGCGTGTTCTGCTGGATGGCGCGGCGGCAAACCCTTCTAATGAACGCCATTGGCGCTGCGGCTGTTGCACTGGCGATCGCGATGGCGACTCCGCCATTGTGGACGACCTGGCGGCCGCGATGGCTGCCGTGGTACCTCGAGTCGTACATAAACGGCGTGCATATTTACAATTCACCGCAGCCGTGGCTCTTCCCGATTTTTCCGTGGGCGGCGTTTGCCTTTGCGGGCCTGGCGGTGGGGTTTATCCTATTCGGCGATTGGGCGGTGCGCCATTCGGGCAAGACGGTCAGCATGCTTGGTGCGGGAGGCGTTGGAATTTATTTCCTGTCGATGTGGCTGGACGCCTGTCCGGTACACCTCTACGCCGTGTACGACTATTGGCATACGAGCCCTAATTATTTCCTAGCGCGCGTGGCGATCCTGCTTGTAGTTTTGCTTATCGGATACGCTTGGTGCCGTTGGGGACTTGGCCGATGGGGCTTCAGCCCGTTGATGCAACTGGGGCAATGTTCCTTACTGGTCTACTGGGTACACATCGAGTTTGTATACGGACGATTTTCGATTTTAGCGAAGGGGGCGCAAACGGTCCCGTCTGCAACGGTTGGATTGCTGGTGATTTTCGTCGCCATGGTATTGCTCGCGATGGCGAGAACTCGATGGAAAGGGCGTGGCGCTGAACTCGTCGTGCGGGTGCGCCAGATAGCGGGTTCCCCCGTCGGAACGTAAGGCTATTTCGCCGGATTGGCGGGAATCGCGCCGGGATCGGCAGGATCGCCAGGCTTCGGCGAAGTCTTGAAAATATATTCGCCGGGCCGAGCCAGTCCCATTTCTTCGCGCGCGATCCGCTCGATTGCTTGCGGATCGGACTTGAGGTTCTTCACGCGGCCTTGCAACTGGCCGTTCTCCTCGTTGATCTGGCCGATTTCTTTTTGCACGCGGACGGCTTCCTGATGGGACCGGCGCATGGCGATGAGACCATGCGTGCCGAAAATATCCTGAAGCAACAGCAGGGCAAGCGCTCCGCCGAGGAACCAGTTCAAATTGCGGCGGAGAAAATTCCGAATTTGGGCCGCGAACGTCTCTGGCGCATCGTTTACTTGGTGATCCAAGCGCGCGCCTCCTGAGCAAGTTTCTCCGAAGCGGCTGGGGTCGCCGCTTCCGTATAAATCCGGACGAGTGGCTCCGTGCCGGATGGGCGCATGAGCACCCAGGAACCATCGTCAAAAACGAGCTTCAGTCCGTCGAGCCGGATCGTGGTGGCCACGCGCCGCCCGGCAAAATCCTTGCATTCGGCCTGTAGACGCTTGGGAACCTTCGCCTGTGCATCGTCGGAAAGATGAAGATTCAGGCGAATCGGCCAGTACTCGCGGCCGACGCGGCGAAACAGATCGCGGAGCTGATCGGCGAGCGACGCCTGGCGGGCGGCGATCATTTCGCCGACGAGCAGGCAGGCGAGAATACCGTCCTTTTCCGGAAGATGGCCGCGAATGGTAAGGCCGGCGCTTTCTTCACCGCCGATGGCGATCTTGTCTTCGCGCAGAAGCGGACCCACGTACTTGAATCCAACGGGGGTTTCGTACACTTTCACGCCGTGAAGCTTCGCGACCGCGTCGAGAAGATGCGTGGTGGCCACGCTGCGAGAAGCGCCGAGCTTATATCCGCGCGTATCGAGCAGATAATCAAAGAGAAGACCCAGGATGTGGTTGGGGGAGATGAAAGAGCCGTCTCGGTCGAGTATGCCGAAGCGGTCGGCATCGCCGTCGGTTGCAAGTCCTGCCAGCGCCTTTTTTTCACTGACCGCCTTTTTCAGCGGGGCAAGATTTTCCTCGGAAGGATCGGGGCCCGTGCCGTCGAAGAGAACATCGCGCTTCGTTCGGATGGCCGTTACCGCGATGCCGTGTTCGGCGAGGATGCCGTCGAGCCAGCCTGCGCCGCATCCATGGAGCGCATCGCATACGAAATTCCCCTTGGCCTTTTTCAAGACGTCGAAGCGGACCATTCGACGAAGCTGCTCGAAATAGGGCGCGCGCGGAACGATCGATTCGAAATCGTTCTCGATTTCGTGGTGGGGAGGAATCTGGTCGTCCATGGCCGCGGCGCGTTTTTCGATGTCGTTGGTAATTTCGGGCAGCGTCGGGCCACCGTCGGGACCGGAAAATTTCAGGCCATTGTAGGCGGCGGGATTGTGGCTCGCGGTAATATTGACGCCGCCATCGAGATGGTCATGGATGATCGCATGGGCGATGGCGGGAGTGGGCGTCGGCTCAGGGCAGAGAAGCACGCGGCAGCCATTCGATCGCAACACGTCCGCGGAAGCGCGCGCGAATTCATCGGAGAAGAAACGCGTGTCGTAGCCAACGATCAATACGGGATTTTTCTTCTGGGCAAGCACGTGGCCGGAGATCGCGGCGGACGCGCGGCGAACTCCAGAAAACGTAAAATCGTCGGCGATGATGCCGCGCCAGCCAGAGGTGCCGAAATGGATCGCTTGGCTCATTCCAGGAAGCATTGTATCTTGTCGCGCAAGCCGAAGACATCCAGGAATCGCCGGTCGGCGAGTCTCAAGAGTAAAGCCCGGCAATGACAGACAAAATCGTGGTGCTCGTCACGTGCGGATCGGCGAAAGAAGCCAAGAGCATCGCGCGCGCTCTCGTCGAAGGAAGACTCGCCGCGTGCGCGAACATCCAGCAATCGCCGGTAGAGTCGATTTATCGCTGGAAGGGAAGGATCGAGTCCGCGAAGGAATTCCTGGTCATCATCAAGACATCTCGCAAGAGGTATGACGCGCTTCAATCCATGGTGCGCCGGTTGCACAGTTACGACGTTCCCGAGATCATCGCGCTGCCGATCGAACGGGGATCATCCGATTATCTGGCCTGGATTTCCGACTGTGTGCGGCCTTCCAAGAAGTGAATGAAGGATCTCCAGAGCGCCTATACCACGGCAAGAGCCTGATCGATGTCCGCAACCAGGTCCTCGACATCCTCGATGCCCACCGAAAGGCGGACCATGCCATCCGTAATTCCGTTCTCCTTCCGCACCTCCGCGGGCATGGAAGAATGAGTCATCGAAGCGGGATGCGAAATGAGAGTTTCCACGCCTCCGAGGCTCTCGGCCAGAGAGCAGAGGCGCACCCGGTTCAGGAACTTGCGGGCGGCATCGAGCGAGCCTAGATCGAACGTCATCATGGCGCCAAAACCGCGCTGCTGCTGCCGCTTGGCAAGTTCGTGTTGGGGATGAGAGGCCAGGCCGGTATAGAGCACACGCTTTACCTTCGGGTGAGATTCGAGGAACTTGGCGATGGCCATGCCGTTGGAATTGTGGCGTTCCATGCGGACGGCCAACGTCTTGATGCCTCGCGAAACGAGAAAACAATCCATCGGCGCAAGACCGGCGCCCGCCGACAGTTGAATGAAGTAGATCTTGTCGGCATCCTCCTGTCGAGCGAGGATGACGGCCCCAGCGATACAGTCGCTGTGACCGTTCAAATACTTGGTCATGGAATGGACGACGATGTGAGCGCCCAGTGCGATCGGCTGCTGAAGGTAGGGGCTCAAGAAAGTGTTATCCACGACGAGTGTAAGATTTCGTTTCCGCGCCAGTTCCGCCACAGCGGCAATATCCGTGACGACCATCGTAGGATTCGAAGGAGTCTCCACGTAAATCATCCGTGTCGAGGGCTTGATAGCCTTTTCAACTTGTTCAAGACAAGAGGTGTCCACGTAGTTGAACTCAAGCCCGGACACCACGAGGAGTTTCGAAACCAAGCGAAAGGTGCCGCCATAAATCGACCGAGGGAGAATCGTATGATCTCCGGGGCGAAGAAGGCGGAAGACCGCATCAATCGCGGCCATGCCGGAAGTGAACGCATAGGCTGCGCGGCCGCCCTCGAGTTTGGCGACTGTACGCTCAAGCGCGATGCGATTCGGGTGCTTCGTTCTGGCATACACGTAGCCCTTGGTCTTGTCCAAACTTTCCAGAACATACGTCGAAGTCTGGTAAATCGGCGCCACGACGGCGCCGGTTAACGGATCCGGCTCCTGGCCAACGTGTATTGCATCGGTCGAAAACCCCATGTAAATTGCCTCCTGTTCGTTTGGCAGACTCTGCCCGAGTCGGATTCCACGGATCAGATGATCGAGAAGTGGCCTGCGATTGCGGACACCTGACGGTAACCGCGCCAGCAGGGAAGAAGTCTTGCACTCACACCAATCAGGCCATGGCGATATAATACTCTCGATTCGCGGAAAAACGGACAGGGGAATGCCGGCGGCAAAAATTGGCCGCAGGTTTCGTGGAATACACAGAGCTTGAGAGTCAG
>DATLST010000342.1:0-18348 GCA_035534055.1 Candidatus Acidiferrales bacterium
GGTGAAGACTCTCCGTTGCCGTCAATCAGCAAGACCTCGAAGTTTTGATAGGTCTGCCTCTCCAGGCATTGCAAGAGTTGCTCCAGGGCGGTAGCGCGTCCGTAGGTGCAAATGATTACGGAAATCAGCGATCTCGGCGCAATGCGCTCCTGCCTCATCGTGTTCCGAACGGCTCGCGGCTTCAATGTCGCCATGTGATCGAAGCGAGAAGATTTTAAGATGGGAAGTGCCGTTTCGCCGCGCCCGTTATCGGGCTCCGCAGGCTTGATTTGTTACAGTAGCGGGGCTGATTATAGGCATGCTTCCGCCCCGTGACTCCCATTCCTCGGAGAGCCTCTTCGCAGACAGACCGCACCACATCCTCACGCTGTACGGACTCTTTTCTTGCACTTTTCGTTCCCAGGTAAGTCTTTTATTTTAAGTGACGTATATGCGCTAAGGGAAAGGTAGATACACTATAGGAGAACAAAATTAACCCAGTATCCTATGTTCTTCCTTCGCGGCATGCAGCCAACAAGTTGGGATTCAGGATGCTCCCGGTCAGCGTACAAGCTGCTGGCGCATTCGGTAGCGGAGGAATTCACCGAGTGTGGGGTTGTCGAATTCCGAACCGGCCGGCACGACGACTTTTCTGCGTGGCATTTCCTGGCCCTCATCGAACTTTTTCAATGCTTGCACTTGGAGTTCGGCGATTCGGACCATGGCCTTCCAGGATAACGTGATGAAGCTGTCTCCCTTTTCGACCGGAATTCTCTCCTGCGCAACCACATCTCCCGTGTCGACTCCTGAATCGATCAAGAACACCGTGCAGCCCACATCCTCTGGCTTCCGAGAATAAACCGCCCAGAAAGCGGAGTGCGATCCGCGATAGGCCGGGGTGATGCCCGGATGTCCACCTAGAACGATGCCTTTCACCGGCAAATCGCGCACCTTCTTGCCGACCCAGTAGGGTGTGTGGACGACGAAGACATCCGCCTTCTGCTCCTTGAGCCACGCGAGCGTTTGCGGGCTGGAGTAGTTGTCCGTGTGATGGATTCGATCTCGCCAGGGGTGCAACGCCGCTTCGATTTTGCCGCGATGAAATATTTTCTCGAAAGCGGCGCGATCCTGACTCGAGTTCAGAGCCATGTAGGCGAGCCGGGCGAGCGATCGGGAGATGGTCGGCCACACTCCCTTGCGTTGAGCGCTCTTGAGCAGGTATTTGAAAGGCAGCCCAGCGGTCCGCTGGTCGGCCATGCAGATGCCGACGACATTCAAGCCGCTCCGAATCAGGGTCGCGCACGTATTCAGGTGCGGCAATCGCGGGCCGCAAAGGATCACCACGCGATTTTGCGGGTTATTGGAGGGCATGGCGCACGTAGATCCGGTAGAGCGGGGAGAAGGCCGTTTTCAAGGCCGTTTTCATTCGCCCGCGAGCGAGTTCCTTTCTCCAGCCGCGGAACTCCGCAAGCTTTTGAACGTAAGGGAGCGGCGCCTCCGCCTTGGGGCACACGCGGCCCAAAATCCAGCAATCGCCTTGTTTCCTGGGATTCAAATACGCATCCGAGGTAAATAGGAATTTCATTCCTGCCGCGTCAGCGGAACGGAACACTCGGCGGGACACATCGCCGCCCGGCACGGAGCCCGTGAGGATTTCGGCGCCGAGCACGTTTGAGAGAAGATCGCAACTCACGCGCCATTCCTCGACCATTTGTTCGAACGACTGCGCCCGAAAAATGTCGGGGTGTGTGTGCGAGTGGCTTCCAATTACGTGACCGCAATTGTGAAGGTAGCGCGTGGCGCTCACGTCGAGGAACGTGCGCGAGCCGAGCAGGCTGGTGGTGATGAAAAAGTGGCCTTTCCAGCCGCGGCGGTTCAGTTCCTCAGCGGCGTGCAGCGCGCCCTTGCCGCCGTCATCGAATGTAATCAGGACGTGCTTACCCGGCCGCCGAAAATTCACATCCGTCACCAGCCCAGGTGTAAAACCAGCGCTGGCGATTCGATCCAGATGGCTCGAGAAGACCTCTCGAGTCTGTTTATAGGCGAGAGCCGATTGGCGCTGGAACCCCGATTCGGTTGGGTCATCCGAGACGTCATGGTACAAAAACGTGGCAATTTTGACCAATTTCGTCATGAAATGCTCGCTTTAACGCGTCTAAAAAACCTCAAATTGCCCAAAATGGACGGATTTTGCACCGGTAATTCCCGGTTGCCGCGCAGGCTGGTGGCAGCTTCCGAAGCGGGATCGATGGACCATTTCATCGGGTGACACCCACGAAGAAATCTCCCAGGCGGGGGCGGGTGCGTCGCGCGAATGTCCAATAGAGGGAGCCCGCGAGAAACCCAAGGCCGTAAGAACAATGAAAAGTTGCAAAGGCGGCCGGGAGATACGGCAAAAGCCGCCAGCCAAATCGCCTCGCCGAGAAGCACGACGCCGCCAGCAGCGCCGCAACGTAGAGCGCCAGCAGGGCCGCCCACGCGATCAAAAACTTTTGCGCCGGCGTGCCGTCGCCCAAAATCGCGGCAACAGCGGTTGCCAGGAGCAACGCGAAATTCGCAGCGATAAAGGCGGCCGGGATGAGATGGCGCCACGATCCGGGAATTTTATGCTTGCGGATCACACGAACTTTCCAGAACCCATATTGAAAGTACTGGCGAAAAAGAGCGGAAAGAGTTGCGCGGGGGCGGTACCAGGATACGATATCGGACGACTGCCAGATTTTTCCGCCGGCGCGGGTAAGTCGGAGATTGAATTCGTCGTCCTGATTTCGCACCAGTTCCTCGTCAAAGAGCCCCAGTTTGAGCAGCGTTTCCTTGCGCCAGCAGCCGTAGGGAACCGTGTCGACGTATCCGCTGTAATTGTCGTCGTGGAACCGCGCACCGCCCGTGGAAAACCGGCTGTGATAGGCGGCCTGGATCGCGCGCGGGAGCAGACCTTCCGCTCTGGTGCGAGCCGGACCGCCCACATTGTCCGCAGCGGTCTTTTCCAGGGCTTCCACACAAGCCCGGACATAATCCGGGGCGTATTCGGTATGCGCATCCATGCGCAAGATGATCTCTCCGCGAGCGGCGCGTATCGCCGCGTTCAAACCCGACGAAACGATTCTGGCCGGATTATCAATCACCGTGATGCGAGAATCCCGCCGCGCATATTCCCGCAGTACCCGGCGGGTGCCATCGGTGCTCGCTCCATCGGCGATGATGATTTCCCAATCGAAGGCCGCGAGATCCTGCGCCAGAAGGGAATCGACGAAGGCGCGCACGTGCTTCGATTCGTTGCAGCACGCAATCACGATCGAGATCGCCCTACGCGCGCGCACTTGCGGAGCATGCATGGTTTCGGTGGCCGCAATGCCCGAGTCTTGCGGATGGAGGGGCGAGCGCCGAGTTGTTTCCCGCTCACTCATGAACACACACCGCCGGCGCAATCGGATTGGACTTTGTTTTGCTTTGATCCTCGAGATGCAGGCCCCAGCGGTCGGCAACCAACAGCCGCAAGGAATCGCGCAGCGATTCGATGGAGTAATGACCGGCCCACGCAGACGCACGCTCGCGCATTGCCGAATATCGATCGGGAGAGCGGAGCACGTTGCGCAAGGCCGTTGCAAGCACCTCAACGTCGCGGGGCGGAACGGTCAGTCCGCGCCCTTCGCCAAGGATCCGAGGAACGAGCCCGATTTGCGAGCCGATCGCAACCAAACCGAACGCCATGGCTTCGACGATCGCTTTAGGCCACCCTTCCGTATCCGAGGCAAGAACCAGAATGCCGGAGCGCTCAAGAAGTTCGACGATGCGGCTAAAGCCGACGCCGCCGGTGAACTTGACGCGATCATTCAATTTCAAATCCGCACAGAGCCGCTGAAGGGCGAAAAGTTCCGGGCCTTCGCCGGCGATGGTGGCGGTAAAGGGAAACCCCTCGTTGCGAACGGACGCGAGAGCCTTCAATAAGACATCGATGTTTTTTGCGCGCGAGAGACGCCCGACGTACAAAACATGGCGGAGTTCGTCCGGCCCGCGCTTGGCGGCCGTAGCCTGCGCCCGAGCAATCTGATCGGCCGTAAGAGCAGAATTGAAAAACGGAACGATATGCGCGGGTTCGTGCGGCCAATTCCCATAGACGGTGACAGGGGCGGACCACCACCGAGAACGCAGAACGAAGCGCTGGAACCGGACGCTGAACGGGTCGCCGGGATTCGAATCCCACTGGCCGGCAAATTTCGCGATGCGATGTTTCGAGAATAATGGAGCGAACACGGCTCCCAGGAGGCCGAGGTTTCCCGGGCAGCGGACTTGAATCGCATCTCCGTGGCGAAGAGCGCGGCAAAGATCCCACGTCATGCCGGGCAACGAGGCAAGCAGCTTGATCTTGGCGGTGAGCGTTTCGCCTCCGGCCTCCCGCTGCGGCGCAATGCGTAGGTTGTGGCGGTCGAGGCGAGCGCAGTCACCCGGAGGTTCTTGCTCGCGGCAGGGCGCGGCGATCAGCACCTGCTCGAACAGGTCCGCCCAGATTTCTATTTCGCGGACGTAGGGCGCGTAGGCATGGATTTGTCCCGCGGACCGGTAGTGAACGACATGCGAGACAATAACCAGCTTTTCGCGAATGCGGGATGTTTCCATCATTCCTTGGTCGCCACCGCGTAGAGCATGGGGCCTGCACCGATCAGCCGGCCGTACAGGCCTCCGATTTCCTGGTGGGCCCTCCACAGCGTGCCTTTCACGTCTCCGGAAATGAGGCGGCGGATGTATTCGCCCGGCTTATAGACAGACATATGAAGGCTGCCGCATTTGGAAATCTTCAGACCGCATCGCGCGAGCAACCGCGAAAGCCCGGCACTGTTGAACAAGAAGATGTGCGCATGGGGCGCGAGCATGCCGGTCCATCGGCGTCCGAGGAATCGAAAATGTCCGGATTCCATATTCGGCGTGAGGACCACCAGGGTTCCTCCAGGAGCCAAATAGCCGCAAAGCTCCCGAACCATTTCCAGCGGATTGGGCAGATGCTCGATCACGCTATCCATGACGATGAGGTCGAGCGCCCCCTGAGGAATCTCCGTTTGGCCGATGGAACAACTATAGAATGGGATCTCCGGGTAGAACTGCCTGGCGCGAATCACGCGCGTGCGCGAAATCTCGATGCCGGTTACATGCGGCCAGCCGGCGGTGCGAAGTTCCGCGCAAAAATGGCCGTCTCCCGATCCAATATCGATGGCGCTGGAACGTACGCGGGCCAACTCGGGTACGTGCTCGGCCACTTTCCAGAACCAAGCCGAGCGAGCCGGCTTGGCCTCGGAGGGCCGGACGGGCTGCGAACCGGTCGCGGTCCTGGAATAGTAATCGGTGTAGAAACGGGCGCTTTCGTCGTCCCCTCGGAGCGGGGGAGGATCGGTCTCGAAGGACCCGCAGGCGGAGCACCGCAGCAGCCCGAAACGACGCGTCCGAAAACAGACTTGCCATTCGCCGGACCCGCACCAGCACGGCAAGGACGCGGCAGGCGGGGGGACAGCATCCGTAGGGACCAGGGCGGCGCTTGAAACAGCACCCGGAGCGCTCGCGCTCAAGCCACTGCGGTATAGACGGCCTCGTGAGTGTCCCGTGAATTCCATAGGTTCAATTGAGTGAAGGTTTCCTCTGAAACTCCCGCGTGCAACGCTCGTAAAAAGCAACGTTTTGCGCCAGCAAGCGATCGATGCTGAACACGTCCCGGACACGGTCGCGGCCAGCCTCGCCAATCGCGCGGGCAAAGGAAGGATTTCCCAGGACGCGGAGAATGGCTTTGGCAATTTCTTCCGGCTTGTCCGGATCGACGAGCAAGCCTTCGCGTTCGTGCGCCAGCAATTCAGGGCCGCTGCCGCGCTGGCTGAAAATCGTGGGACAACCGCAGGCCATGGATTCTAGCGGCGCCACCGCGAAAGCCTCCGCGTAGGATGGGAATACGGCCAGTCCCGAGGTTTGATAGGCGTCAAACAATTCCGCGCGAGACACATGCCCGTGAAAGCGGACGCTCGAGCGGGCTTCGCTCGGCAGCACGGAAAGCAGGAACTCCTTCATGGAATGCCCGTCGTCCGAGCGGCCATCCTTGCCGAAAACGTGAAGCTCCGCTTCCGGCGTGGATTGCACGACGATCGGCCACGCCTTGATGAGCGAAACGATGCCTTTCTTGGCGGTGAGCGTGCCGCTGAAAACCACGCGATTCCGCAGACGCGGAAATTCGCGCGCCCGAGGCAGCGACTCAACGGGATTGTAAAGAATCGCGCTGGAGCTTAGGGGGATTTTGAAGGCTTGCTCCGTCATCCGGGCGGTATATTGGCACACGGAACATGCGTAATCGGCGCGGCGCAGCGATGCGCGCTCCAAAAAATAGGCCGTCCGATCGATGGGGCGGTGCAGTTCCGAGGCAAAATAGGTGAGCGAGCCGTGCAAACGGGTGACAACGGGAACCGGCAAACGCTTCCAGCCAGCCGCCCAGCCCTGATAATCCGGCACTTCCACCACGTCGACCTGGCCGGCGCGGACCCACTTCTGAACTTTTCGATGGAGCAGGTACCGGGAGAAAACCCAACCCATGGGATGCTCCCGCTCACGGAGCCGCAGAACCTGCACGCCTTGATCTTCCTCGGTTTCGGCGCCGCCATACCAATTCGGATAAACGCCAACGACGCGCACCTCGTGGCCTTGGCGCGCGAGGCCCCGGCCCAGCACCTGGGTCATGGTGCCGATGCCGCCGTGCGCACCGGGCGGATATTCCGAGCATATGAAACAAACTTTCATCGCAAGAGATTCACGGCCTCGCTCAGTGCCTGCCATTCCCGTTGGAGCCGATTTTCTTCAGAGCCATCTGGTACGAATTGGACTGATCCCGCAGGGAGAAATCGGTCCGCTGGGAAAGGCTGCCCCAGAGATAGAAGGGAAGCCACAATAAAGCTTTCTGGAAGCGCTTGTGCTTTTCATCCAGATGAGACCACCAAATCCAGGTAATCGTTTGCGCCAAGGTGTGCACGGGAAAGATTTCGACCACCTCGAACTGATGGAGCCGCGCAAGCTCCAGCATCCCTTCTCTCGAATACCGGCGGTAATCGGGGCGGGGATGGTAGGGCTGCATGAACGGAACGCAAAGCAGAAGGGTGCCATCGGGCTTCAGAACACGGCGCAGCTCCTGCATGACCTCGTTGGGAAACTGGACGTGTTCGAGGACGGCATTGCACACGATCGTGTCGTACCGATTGTCTTCCCGCGGGATGGCCGTTAAATCGGCGATGATGGCGTCGGGAATGTCGGACTTCAAATCACAGTGCTCGACGGATTCGGCCCCATTCTTCCCAAGAAAGTCCGTGATATCCCGCGAGCCGCAACCCGCATTGAGCACTCGCCCGCGCAGATACTTCAGGGTCGGCTTTAATTCGTCTTCCAGGCTTTGAAACACGACGGGTGATTTCATGACGCAGTTCCTCGCAGTGCAGGGACCAGGAATTGAAATTTCGTTGTCGCCAGCTTCAGGAATCCGGTGAGGACGGATACCGGCTGGCTGCGAGCGTTGGCCCGCAGATGCTTCCATCGGCGCAAGGCGGAGATTTGAGCGAGCTCGCGGCGATCCTCCGGCGACAGGTCCGGCGCTCGCCGCCAAAGCCGCTCCCATCGGTCGAGAATTTCAATGCCCTTGCCGACCGGCATATTCCAGCTGTGGCCGACCGACCGAAGCGCGGCCAAATCGTCCGCCGACCATCTTTCGCCCGTCAATGCGAGCAAGTGATCGGCGAGAACCGCCATGGCGAGTTCCTGCTGCACTTCGGCGCTGGCGTAGGAGGCTCGCCGCCCATGATTCCGCACATAGCAGAGAACCTCGGGGATCGTGCCCAGCCAGCCGCGGCGCGTCATCTCGCACCACAAGCGATAATCCTGTGAAAGGGGCAGTTCCCGGTAGCCTCCGATTTCCGTCATGGCGGAACGCTCGAAGCAAACCGCGCTGTGGATCGAAGGCGAGCGCAAGAGCAAGGCCCAGCGGAAGACGCGCGGATTATCCGGCACGGGAGTGACGGTGTGGGGAATCACACCGCCCTCATTGAATCCTTGCCAATAAGAAACGCAGGCCCGGTATTCCGGGTGCGCGGACAGGAAGCGGAGCTGCTTTTCGATGCGATCGGGCGTGGAAAGATCGTCGGCATCGGTGCGAACAACGTATTTACCGCGGGCGACCCGCAGCCCGTCGTTGGCGGCCGTATAGGGACCGCCGGATGTGGTGCGCCTAAGCAGGCGCAAGCGCGGATCGCCGCGCTGGAACTCCTCGACGATGCCGAGAGTCCGGTCGTCGGAAGCATCGTCGACGATGATGTATTCCCAGTCCGCGAAAGTTTGCTTCTGGACGCTCTCGATGGTGGCGGGCAGATAGCGAGCGCCATTGCGAACGGCGGTGAGCACGGTGACGGCGGGGATTTTCACGCGTAGGCTCCCAGCAATTCCGAAAGTGTTTCGCGCGGCGGCGCGAGTCGCCGGTGAACCTGCAGCCAAATGTCGAGCACGAACAGATTCCAAACGCGCCGCGCATACCGGCCGGCCGTCGGTGCATCCTGCACGAGCGCGCGAATGGCGTCGGGCCGGAACAGTTCTTGTTTGACCGCCGTTCCTTCCGGCAGCGTCCGGATAAGGTCGAACAGGCCGGGCTCCTGCACCCATCGGCTCAAAGGCGTATCGAAGCCCCACTTGGGACGGTCCAATATTTCCGGAGGGCAGCGGCGTCCGAGGGAGCGCTTGAGCAGAATCTTGAAATCCCGAGCGTTCTGTTTCAGTCCGCCGGGAACCCGCTGCGCGAAGCGAACGAGCCGGTAATCCATGAAGGGAACGCGCACTTCCAGGGAGTTGGCCATGGACATCCGGTCGGTAAGCGCCAGGATTTGGTCCGGGAGATAGGTCTGCTGGTCGATGAACTGGCGCCTGGAAATGGAGTCGGTTCCTGGGAATCGGTTCCACAGCGATTCGACGATTTCCTCGGTATGCCCCGCGGCGGGGAATCCGAGATTCTCGAGAGAGCGCGCATCGAAGATTTGAATGCGGTGCAAATAGCTTCGCCAAGCCATGGACGGACTCGAGGCGATGCGAAGCTCTTCCGCCCAGTGATAATGATAGCGGTCGACGAGGGGCGCGAGCCTTCGAGCGGACCCTGGCGCATGCTGAAAAACCTGGCGAATCCTGCCAGGGCCGGGATCGAGATAACGCGCATAGCCGCCGAACAGCTCATCGCCGCCCAGCCCGGACAGGCAGACCTTTACATGCTTTGCGGCCATGCGGCTGATGAGGTAATTGGGAATGATGGAGGAATCGCCCATGGGCTCGTCCATGTGCCACAGCAGGAGGGGAAGATGCTCCAGGGCGTCCCGCGGCGACGCGGACATTTCGGCATGATTGCTGCCGATCAGGCGCGCGACCGCCGCAGCGTAAGGCTTCTCATCGAATTCAGTATGCTCGAAGCCCAAGTTGAAAGTGCGAATGGGAACCGACGATTCTTTCTGCGCAGTGATGGTGACGAGGCTTGAATCGAGACCGCCGCTGAGGAAGGACGCGACGGGAACGTCGCCGCGCATGCGCAGCTTGACGGCGTCGTCGAACTCCTCTTCCAAGAGCCTTTCCGCGCGGTCGCCGGACCTGGGCGGAGCCGCCGCCAAATCCCACCACGCGCGCATATCGAACTGGTTCTCGCGGATGAAGAGGTAGTGCCCAGGAAGCAGCTTCCGGACACGCAGATACGGAGTGCCCTCGCGAGGGATATAGCCGAGCCGCAGGTAATCGGCGATGGCGTTGAGGTCCAGTTCGGCATCGAGGCCGCCCTGCGTCAACAGGGATTTGAGTTCGCTCGCAAACAGCCAGCGCGAGCCCATGCGCGCGTAATAGAGAGGCTTCACTCCCATGCGGTCGCGCGCTAGCAGCAAAGACTGGGATTTGCGGTTCCAGAGGGCAAACGCGAACATGCCGTTGAGCTTGGGCAAAAGCGCCGGACCATGTTCCTCGCAGAGATGGACGAGGACTTCGGTGTCGCTCTTCGTCGAGAACTTGTGGCCGTGCTGGACGAGCCAATCCATCAGCTCGACATAGTTGAAGATCTCGCCGTTCATCACCACGCTGAGAGACTTGTCTTCGCTGAAGATGGGCTGATCGCCGCCAGCGAGGTCGATAATGGAAAGGCGGCGCATGCCCATGGCCAGCGGACTTTCGACGAGGAAACCCTCCGCGTCGGGCCCGCGGTGGGATTGAATATCCACCATGGGCTTGAGATCCGCCAGAAGAGGCGGCTTCTGAAAGTCGAGAATGCCAGCGATGCCACACATAGGCTGTGTCTCTTTACTTGCTTCCGCGAATGATGAGATTCCATCCAAACCGCTTATGCAATTGCCGCTTCGTGGCAGCGGGAACCAGCGGCAGAAACCTGCGCAGCGGGCCAAAATGTCCGGGCCAGAGATAATGCAGTTCCATGTGAATGCCGCGGAATTGGCGAAACATCTTCCGCGCCTGGCGCTTGGAATAGACTTTGGTGAGCGGGCAGATGTTATCGGAAGTCTGGCTGTCCCATTCAGTGTAGCGGCTGATCAGATCGGCGATGCTCTTGGTTTTCCAAAGGCCGCCTTGGCGGATTCCATTGCCGAGAAGGATGGCGCCCAGCGTCATGGCGGACCATTTGTAGTAGAGCATGATGATGGCTTGGCCACCGGGCTTGAGGCAGCGATAAACCTCCTGAATGGCCTTTTCCGTTCCCGGGGTATGGTGAAGGACGCCGAAGGAATAGATCAGGTCGAAGGTGTTATCCGCGAAGGGGAGATTTTCCGCATCCTCGTTGATGAATGTTCCGGAAGCTCCCGCATCCTGAAAACGGGCGCGCGTGATCTCGACGCTCGGGAGATTGTAGTCCACGCAGACCATGCGATTTCCAGCGCGGCTCCATTCGAGAGCGTCCACCCCGATTCCGCAGCCGATCTCGAGGACGAATTTCCCGGTGTGCTCGGAAAATCGAATGGCTTCCTTCAGGAAAGGGCGATCCCAGTCGGTGTGAACCTCGAAGCGATGCTTTTCGGTCTCCTCGAAGAAGCCGTGGGAGTCCGCCGGCCGGGAGCTGTGCGCGACCCCGCAGGGGCGCGTGCCCCAGAATTTGCGGACCGCAGCCTTGAGGGCTTTTGGTTCGATTGCTTCGGGTGTTTGCGTGGTTTCGGTTATCATGACGCCTTCCTGAATTTCCACCGCACGGTCCAAGAGCAGGGAAGCTGCTGAGTTCCCGCGAGAACAAGCACGCGGCCTTCTTTCTCGACGCCATATTCCGGGAGAAACGTGCCGCCGCGAATAGCCATCGAGATGTTTCGGGGAGCGGCAATGGTCATACTGGCGGATGATCCATCCGCTCCCTGCCACTCCAATTTTCCGAATCCGCTTTTCTCGTCGTGTTGCAGTGAGCCCCAGGCCGCATTGCCGAGGCAGACGCGCGAGTCGAACCGGACGCGAGTCGAACCTTCGATCCTCTCGTCGAAGAGGAGGGTGTCCGGTTCCTCAAAACGCCATGTGCGAGACAAGACGATGTCAGGATGCAGGCGGCGGAACGCCTCGCAGCGGAATTCCGCGGCGACACCCGGAAGGGTTTTCCAGACGCCGCCTTGCGGGCAGTACCAAGGGGCCAGAAATCTTTCATTCTGTTTGGTGATGGCGGGAGAAAGGCCATCGAGCGAAGTTACGTTCTGGGCTTCGGCACAATGGTAGAAATGCCATTTCGCATCCGAGGAGCTGAAGAAGCTGCCGGGCTCGCACACGAGCACGTGACCGTTCCACCACAGTTCGTAACTGCCGCGTCCCGCATCGCCGTGTGGGCCAACGCCGTCGCGGCAATCGCCGTGAGCGACTAGTTCGGCGCCAAGCGTTGTCGAGCGCAGAATAGCGAATCCCCCCTGGGGAAAGAGTTGGACGCCAACTGTTCCCTGAGGTTCAGGGACGTGGGGGCACAGGCCACAGTAAAAAATCGTCAAGGGCGTAACGGCCGTGTGCCGGGGCGGCTCCTGCAACAAGCCATAGTGATATGCCGCGGCGAGCAAGCCCCACAAATCCGAGATGGTGCGGTCTGGCGAGTTGTCTCCAAACCGCGGCAGAGATCCGTCCGGGCGAAGCAACTGATTCGCCAGGCGAAACATGGAATGGATGCGACTCTCAAAACCGGCGGGCAGTGAGCGATGATCCCGGCGGCAAGCCAGCCAATATTCCAGGGCGGTACGACACAAGAGCAGATGATAGTGGCTCGACTGCTCAGCGAAGGTTCCGTCTTCGAGCACCAACTGCGGAAAGAATTCGTCCCAGATTGCAAAAGCCCGTTCGCGCCACTCAGCCGCCTGTTCGCAGTCCGCCAGCGCAGCGCCGGCCAGAAACAGCCCGCGCGCATCATTGAGCAAATGATTGTGCAGCCCAAGCCCGTATTCCACGTTGGAAGCCAGTTGAATGGCATCTTTCCAAAGCTGCCGCTTGATGGCGACGATCAGAGAGGAGATCTCTGGAGCGCCGCTGCGACGGATCCAGAATGAGGCGGCCGTTAACGAGCCGATTCGCTCGGCAACCGTGTAGGGCCATAAAGCGGCCGCGGAATCCTTCGAGCGGCCATTGAGCCACTGCGACAGATCGCGAAGCAGCACTTCCGGCGCGCTTTCATGACCGAAAGCCGCGGCCTCGGCGTAGCGGAGCGCCCAATAGAGGCGATGGTAGGCATGAACGTCCTCGACATCGCCGCGCGTTTCCAGCGATTGCGCGTCGACGGCTCCTGTGCGACCGCCCGCGAGCCGATATTCGCCATGCAACTGTGCGTCAACCTCCGCGAACAAGCCATCCAAGTGCAGCGGGGGAGAGTCGTCCTGGGAACCGATGTCGCAAAAAATGGGGTAGACCCGATCCGAGAACGCGGGCATCGCGTCATGGGCGCCGTTGCCAATGCGAACGCGGATATCGCCGTTTCGTCTTCGAGGGCGCAGAACGTCTCTTCGCAACTGGTAGAAAGAGAGACGAAGAGGCAAGAGCAGCGTGCCCACGCCGGCTTTCCAGCGCCCGGTTCGCCAGCACTGCCGCATAAAATTCGTACGCTCCGCTTGGGAAACCATCGGTGTCGTGTGACTCCCGCTAAGCAGACTTTGCTACGGCGTCGCGTGCCGGAATGCTTTGTTCGAGAAACAAACGGACCTGGCGAACGACACGTTCGGTGGCGCGACCATCGTCGTAGGTGCAAATTTCCCGGACCAGCCGCTTTCTTCCATCGGCCAGGCGGCCGGGCTCTTCGAGCGCCGATCCAATGGCCTGAATGAGTTCGCCTTTGCTATAGGTGATTTCCAGACCGCCCGAGCGCGAGATCGGCAGGTAGTGCTCCTGGAGATAGAGATCCCGGGAAGTCCGTTCATACCTTCGGCCGGGAGTGTCGTCGTAGGCAGGGCCGATCTGCGGACGGTCGAAGATCGCACCGTCCACGGCCATGGTGGACGCAATGTTGACATGCACGCTGCCATGGAACAGGCACGAAGCCAGCTTTTGAATATCGCGGCGGCGCATGTTGGAGTGGCCGCTGATTCGGCCCGTCGGCCAGGGATCGTCATAAACAACGTGCTTGGCCCGCTTCAGGATGGGCATCCACCTTTCGATCGGATCGACGGGATGATTGCGAAACAGAATGATCGGGTCGTGGGGAATCTCATGCCGGTCGATGGCTTCATCGATCTGCTGAAGGAATCGCGGCTCGTGCGGAGCGCAGAAAAAATAGCCTCCACCGAAAAGGATCACGGGCCGTCCCGATGGAAGAGAAAGCTGGCGGCGCCAAAACTCTTCGTCCCAGCAGAATGCGGGATTCCAATAGAAATCAAATTGCGGCGAGCCGACGATCTCAATCTGGGAAGGATCGACGCCCGGATAGGCGCGCCGCAGCTCCGCGGCGTTGTAGCGATTCCAGACCATGTAGCGGTCGAAATGCACGGCCATCCATCCGCGCGTGGTGACGTTATCGAAGGACAAAATGGAGGTGCACAGCGGCGCGCCTCGCTGGGCGCAAACCCGCAGGACCATTTCTTCGTTTAGCAGAAAGGGAGTAAGACTAAAGGCCGCATCGGGACGCAGGCGATCGATCTGCTCCCGAATCTCTTTCACGTTTGTGTCGGTTTCCCAGAGTTCCTGCTCCTTTCGGGGCAGCCACTGCACGGTGCCGGGTATGGAAAACGCGGCATGAAACATGGTCTTTCTGGTCCTTCGGCGCCATCGGTTATAGGCGGAGCGCCCCAGGCCGGCGCGACGCTCCCAAATCGGTTCCGAGGGAGTGGCCAGCCGCTTTTTGTGGAGTAGATTCATCCAACTGCGAACCCGGTCGTACCGATTGCCGATGCGAGCCTCGGGAAGCAAGTGCACTTCGGCGCCGGCTTTTTTCAGTTCGCTCTCCAGTTCGTCATCGCGCCAGCCGAGGAGGATTACCGGGTCCGCCACCTCGCGGATTTGGTCGAGC
Source organism: Candidatus Acidiferrales bacterium (assembly GCA_035534055.1). Taxonomy (GTDB): domain Bacteria; phylum Acidobacteriota; class Terriglobia; order Acidiferrales; family UBA7541; genus Palsa-295. Next base: position 14,462 of record DATLST010000342.1, read on the forward strand.
ATGCCCGTTCGCAAAATGTACCGGACAGAAAACTGAATGCTCATGGGAATCAGCAGGCGCGGTTTGCTCATGGAGTTGTGCTCTTGGGAATGCCCGGAACGGCCGCAGCAGGAGCAGCGCCGGCGGCCGGGGCCGATTTTTCGTTCCGCGGCATCATCCAGCGCGCGATCTTTCTCTTGGCTCGATATCCTTTGCGCCGCAGCCAGTCCGAGGGACTGAGCGCGGTGCTTCCAAACGCTCTCCATTCGCGTTCAATTCTCTGAATCTCCTCGACCTGTTCCAGAGTTTTGTGCGGGGAAGCGGAGCAGGATGCAACGGGTTCACACGCGCGCAGGAGAAAACCGACCTGTCCCATGCCAAACACGATGTTCATGGAAACAAGCTCGAATCCGACCGCGCGGAAAAGTTCCAGGGCTGTCGATTGGGTAAGCCAATAGCAGTGGTCTACTTTAACGAAGGTTTCCGGAGCGCCCATCAGCCGGCACATCTCCATGAAATCCGCGATGTCGCAGAAAAAGAGGCCTTGCGGGCTCAGGAGGCTGCGAATTCGGCCGAGCGAGAGGCGCAGGTCGAACAGATGTTCGATGCTGCGGCACAGCAGAATCAAATCGAAGCGATCCGTGGTGTCCCAGTCTTCCAGCGAACCCACCACGGCATGGAGCCCGACGGCTCGCGCGGCGGCAATCTCATCGGTGGCAGGATCGAGCACCGTGGCGCGCAAGCCAAACTCCTTCACAAACTCGCGAGCCACAATTCCCGCGCTGCCGCCCACGTCCAGCAGAGTTCCTTCACGGCTCCGCGGAACATAACCGGAGAGCGTGCGGACCAGCGTCCTGGCATATTGTGTTTGGTTCGCCTGGACCTGCGCGATCGTGTGAGAGACGCCATTGAACTGGCAGCTCACGGTGCGGTAGGCGCCACTCGAATAAAATTCCGAATAACCCGCGGCCGAGAAACGGTCCACAAGATAAAACAAACCACAGTCCAAACACAGAGCCATGCGCAATGGGAGCCCGTATCTGTCGCTCGCCGACACAAGGACATGGCGAGGAGACGAGCAGATATTGCAGGAGGTGGCGCTTTCCCGCTGCAACCGGAGCAGACGATCGGCCTCCGGGCGGCAGCGCCTTCTCCGCCGCTCCAAATCAGATGGGTGAATCAGAAACATGGGACTCCAAGGGCCTGAGAGAGAAACGTCCCGCGCCGAGAGATTTGCCGCCCTGCGTTTTGAATTTTCATGGCTCAGTCGCTCAGTACCAGAGGATCGCGAATCGCTTCGGACGAAGGCAGCGAGCCGGTGACTTCCCAGCGGACACTGGGAGCCAGGCAGCCCAGCAGCATTTCGGGATCGTCGTTTCCGGTGACATCCAGCATGATGCTATCGGACAGGAAACGCGCATCGCCCGAACCCGCGGCGACGGCCAGCAGCTTGAAGTAGACGCTGTAGACGCCGGGACGGAGCCAAAGGCCGGGGAATCGAACGCAAATCTGGTGGACACCCGCCTGGTTCGCGACATTCAGATCGCGGCTATTGGAAGGAACCACGACCATGGCCTCCCCATTCACATCCTGAATGATGCAGAAGAGACGGAAGCTAGGAACTCGCTCGACCAGTTCCAGCGTGCAATCCACCTGAAAGCTTTCACCGGATTCGATGCTTCCGGGATTCTGTCCGTTCACGCGGATGGAGGCGAACCGAGTCTGCATATGGCCGGAATTGGGACGCTCCCGCACCTGGCTTTGCGTGTAGCTGTAGAGAACCTGCTCAATGGGGCCTGCGCTCGCGATGCGCCCCTGCTCCAGGCAAATTCCCCGGTTGCACAAGGTGCGCACCGCGGCCATGTTGTGGCTGACAAAGACGACCGTACGGCCTTCGTGCGCGACCTCGTTCATTCGGCCAATACATTTCTTTTGGAATGCCGCATCGCCGACAGCCAGCACTTCGTCCACAAGCAGGATCTCGGATACCAGGTGCGCGGCGACCGCAAAGGCGAGGCGCAGATACATACCACTTGAGTAACGTTTGACGGGAGTGTCGAGGAATTTCTCGACCTCGGCGAAGGCCACAATTTCATCAAACCGGGCCTCAATTTCCGCCCGCTTCATGCCCAGGATCGCGCCATTCAGGTAAATGTTTTCTCTTCCAGTAAGCTCGGGGTGAAAACCGGTTCCTACTTCCAACAGAGAACGAATCCTCCCGCGAATGCCCGCCCGGCCTTCGGTGGGGTTCGTGATGCGCGACAAAATCTTCAGAACCGTGCTTTTTCCGGCGCCGTTACGGCCAATCAGACCGAGCACTTCCCCTTGCTTTACGTCAAAACTTACATCGCGTAACGCCCAGATTGTAGGAGACTTACCCGAGGAGCTGTACTCATTTTTATTCCAGACAGTGCGAAAGCGGCGGACGGGGGCACCAACCACATGACGCAAAGCGTCACGCAGGGAGCCATACGTCTCCCGAGCGCCGATTTCGTATCGCTTGGAGAGGTTCTCTACACGAATGGCAATCTGGGTCATGGTTTAGGTTTTGCAGGCCAGTCCGAGGCTGATCCACTGCCACACGTGGAAGCTGTTATCTCCCTGACCGGAGCAATATTCGTGCCATTGTTCACGCACCGTGCTGGGATCAAGCCAAGCATTTCCATAAGACTGCAAGGCGGCGTCGATACATTCCTGGGCCCAGAACTTGAGGGGGCCTCGCAGCCATTCGCGCTGCGGCGTTTGGACCGGGCGCTTGGGAGCTTCCACAAGGGACTTGGAGATTAAACGCCGCGCGACTTCGCGTAACAACTTTTTGCGCGTGCCATTTTCGATTTTGCGCTGCCGGGGCTGTCTCAGTGCCAGTTCAAAGAGGCGATGATCGAGAAACGGCTCGCGCAATTCCACGGATGCGCGCATGGAAATGCGATCGTTGAAGCGCAGCGCCTTGGGGATCTTGGTGTATCTCGTGTCCACGTACTGACGGTTGCGAAGGGCGTCTGGAAAAGGCGACGGCGAAACAAAGGGTTTTGCCAGCGAGGCGAACTCGGCCAGAAGGCATTCGCTTCGCGTGGTGCGTTGCTGGGTGCCCTGGATGGGAGACGCGGACGTGCTCCCATTGCCGTTGGAGGCGTAGTAGTCGTAGCCGGCCCACTGTTCATCCATGCCCTGGCCATCCATCACCACGATGACGCCGTTGGCTCGCGCACGCTCGAATAGCCGCGCATATGCCAGCGTGGGAATGCCGCCGAATGGCTCGCTTTCGTGCGCCTGTACGGATGCGGCGAGAGCAGGCACCTCCTCGGGATGGAGCTGGTAGACCATCGAGGGATGGACCGTGCCTTCGAGCATGAGTTTCACCCACGGCAACTCGTCGTAGTTCGGATCGCCGGTCACATAGGTGAAGGCTTCGATGTCGCTATTCGCGCCCTGCAGGGATTGCACCAGCGCGAGCAGGATGGAAGAATCCAAGCCACCGCTTAGATTGATGCCCACGGGCACGTCGGAACGGAAGCGCAGCCGGACGCTATCTTTGAGGATGGCCAGGTATTCTTCCTGCACGGTTTCCTCAGGACGCAAATCCAAATCGCATCCGGTCCGCTCGGCAAGGTCGTACCAACACTTCACCTGGACGCGTCCGCCATCCCACGTGAGGGAATGACCAGGGGGAAGGGAATGGATGTTCTCCCAAAACGTCCCGTCGGAATGATCGTGCAGGCCCTCGGCAAAATAAGTGGCCCAAGTGGCGGCATTCATGCGCCGCGGCGCGCCCGCCGCAAAGAGCGTTTGAATTTCGCTGGCAAACAAAACCGGCTCGCCTTCGCGAAAATAGTAGTGCAAAGGCTTCACGCCAAAACGATCCCGCGCGGCGAACAAGCGCTGCTTGCGCTCGTCCCAGATAAGAAAGG
>DATLST010000343.1:0-16703 GCA_035534055.1 Candidatus Acidiferrales bacterium
AGGCGCGCCCCGGCAAGCGGCTTATAAGCTGTCAAAGCGCGAATCCCGGTGCGATACCACGTCCAATTCTTCCGGCATGACTTCTCGAACGTCGCACGCGCCCACGGCTCTATGCGCCCGCTGCAAAATTCGGCCAGTGTCAGCGCGACTTTCTTCTCGCGTATGCCAACTTCACCTTTGGCGAGAGAGGTGCGATGAGCCGATTCCATGTTGCGGGCCACTTTGTCGTTGCCCTGCTTGGTGGATTCGCGCACAAGTCGGCCTTGCCACATGAATTTGTACCAGTAGAATTTTCCGCGCTTGTAGATCATTGTTTTTCCTTTCGTTTCCTGTGAATTTTCCCCCGTTTCCTATCTGCCTCGCGCTCCCGGCCCCGGAATCGCCGCACATTGATGAGAACCGCGCACGGATGGCTGCAATACATTTGTCCTTTGCGCTCTTTAAGAAAGTACGGATGGGGGCAATCGGGATTGGCGCACACTTTGGTCTTGCCAGCCGCATAGTCACGAAAAAACAGCATACAAACGAAGGGCCAGAGTTGTTCTGTCACAAAACCTATGCGCCCAGCCTCGACTGTTGGCCCAACTCTGAGCTTCCGCTGTACTTGCTTCCGCATATTTCTCAATTCGCGGGCATTCCCTTTCCAAGCCTCTTGGAGTGTGTTTTGACAGACGACGAATCCAAATGCGCTCTCTCTGAAATACACGTTTCCGTCCTCGTCTGATGAAGTTTCGGCAGCGAGCAGCCCGTACCTTTTGATGAACATATCCATCGCCTCTAAGCTCGGACGGTTCGCCTCCACCCTCGAACGGCTCAACTCCGACCTCTCCAAGCTCGAAAGGCCTAACTCCGAAGTCGAACGGCTGAGATTAAAAGACAATGGAAGATTAGCGAGGCATTCATGCGGCATCTCTTTCCACCGAGAAATGTCAATTTCCGATTCAAGTCGCCCGTCGATAGAAAGATCACCCTCTTTTTCGCCAACCTCAGTCACCTCCGGCGCGAAGCCGTAATATCGAAGCGGGGTTTCGATTGCGTAATACGATTTCATGCTTTACAGTATTACGCACTTCTATTCTACTGTCAAGTAGAAACAGCGCGGCAATCAGCCGCCGGAGTTGAAGCAGATGGCTAAAGAGAAGATGTTGAATCCCAGGGAAGCCGCTCAGAGGCTCAATGTTGGTTTACAGCGGCTTTACGTGTTGCTGTACAGCGGCAAGTTGAGAGCCGAGAAACAAGGCAATCGCTGGATGATTCCAGCCAGCGCGATCACGGAACGGTTACAACGAATGAAAACATTCCGGGAACTGCAAGGTGCCAGTGCCGAGGACAATCATGACGCCTGAATTGCTCACCATTCCAGAAGCGGCGGCGTTGTTACGTCTCAGGCCCTCTACGATTAGGGCCTGGATTCTCGACAGGCGGATTCCATTCTGCAAGATCGGACGGCTCATTCGCATTCGGCGTTGTGACATTGAGGCTTTTCTAACAGAAAGTCTGGTTCCAGCAGGAGAGTCGAAATGACTTGGCCCCAGGTTTTTAGCGCAGGGGACGGTTCGATGCCGATTCGGAAACGCCGAGAACGTCAAATCCGGCCAGCGGGTTTCTCCCCAGGTTCCCGACCGGTGCGCAGGCTTGGCGCTCGCCGTAGGAAGTTCGGGCCGTTCTCTGCGCTAAGAATCTGGGGGACGCGTGGGAGATGTGACACGGCACGGAGCACGCAATCCGTGTCGAGCAGGCAATCAATATGAGCACACCAGTAGACGAAATAATCGCGCTTCTACGTGAGCGGTTGAAGCCGGGCTTTTACGGGCATGTGGAAGTTGCGATTGCTGACGGACGTATCGCTACCGTCAAGCTGGCTGAGACGAGGAAACCAAGCAGTTTAATCTCGAACCCGCAAAGGATGATCGAGCATGGAAGCACAAAATAGCGTCATGTTGGGCTTGGGCGAACCGAACATCAGTCGAACTGCCGGAGCCGTAAGCACAAGCGGCAAAACGCCTCCGAAGCCACTTCCCCCTAAATTCGCGCTCACCGATTCCGGCAACGCCGAATTGATGTCCCATCTTTATCGCGGAACGTTGTTGTACGACGCTCTGCACAAGAAGTGGATGTTTTGGAATGCAGAGCGAGGGCGTTGGCAATACGACCGGACGAACAAAGTCAGAAAACTTGCGCGGGATGCCGCTCGTCGGCGTAAGGCGCTGACTCGTAAAGCAGGCGGCGATGCTAATGCTGAACCAGACGCGGCGGCATATAAGTGGGCCAAATACAGCGAATCATCGAAGGGCATTGATGCAATGCTGAAAGAAGCTGCCTGCGAGCCTCTTCTGGCGGATGACGGATTGAGTTGGGATAACGATCCTTATTCGCTCGGCGTCGAGAATGGCGTACTGAATTTGAAAACAGGCAAGCTGCGGCGCGGTGAGCGATCCGACCGCATCTCATTGTTCTCGCCGGTGACATTCAATCCCGAAGCCAAGTGCACGCTCTTCGGGAAGTTCATCTTGGAAGTATTTGACGGCAACGAACACATGGTCAGATATATCCAACGATGGGCCGGATACTCGCTCACCGGCGACGTGTCCGAAAAGGCTGTCAGCATTCATCACGGCTCTGGCGACAACGGCAAAACTACACTGCTCAAAATTTTCCAACGGGTTTTGGGCCGCGATTTGGCAACCATCGTTGAGACAAGTACGCTTGACCAAAAGCACCAACGACTCGGCGACGGCCACGATTTGCCGGGGAAACGGCTAGCCATTTGCGAAGAGACTAAAGAGGCAATGGTGATTGACGAGTCGCGGTTCAAACTTTGGACAGGCGGCGGCACGCTCAAGTGCCGGGGAATGTATGTAAATCCCTTCGATTACGACCCGCAGTTCAAAATCTGGATGGGCTGCAATGACAAGCCGATTATCCGTGACCCATCCCCAGCGATGTGGAAGCGCATTCACTGCATCGAATACAGGTGTCAGTTCGTGGACAAACCAACCGGCAATCAAAAGTTGGCTGACAGGCGTCTGTATTCCAAGCTGTGCGCCGAACTTCCCGGCATCCTGAATTGGATGCTGGCGGGGTGTTTGGAATGGCAACGGCAGGGCTTGAATCCTCCATCCGAAGTTCTTTCTGCGACGCACGATTATGAAGTCGAGAGCGACCATTTGAATGCGTTCCTCGATGACAAGTGCGAGTGCAATCCTGGATATTCGGCAACCAAAAGCGCCGTTCAGGAAGCGTATAAGACTTGGTGTCGGGAGGCGGGAGAAAAGCCAAAGTCTCAAAAACAGTTCGCGGCTGGAATGTCGAAACGGTTCCAAGAGGGCCGGAGCAACCATAACACCGTTCGCGTCTGGATAGGTCTTAGGCTCCGAAAGCCCCTCGAAACGCCCCCTGAAACTCCCCCCGGTGGACAAGGGGGACAAGAGAAAGGGCAGTCCTATTTACCCCCCTTAAGAAATTACTTAGAGAAAGAAAATGAAAGTGCCTCTAACCTTGTCCACCCCTCGGCTAATTCGTTGGCGCAACAAGGCGATACGAGTGGACAGGACTCCGGTAGTCTTGTCCACCAAGAGGGCTACGAAGCAAAAAATCTTGTCGGACGGTCATTGGGGGCGTTCTTCGACTCGGCCCCCTCTGCCCCAGCGCCCGGCCTTAGCAACGGGAGTCGAAACCAATGAGGAAACGACAGCATAAAGGATGGTTGACCGTGCCGGAGATGTTACGGCAGTCCTACCCACTGACGACGAGGTGGCCAGAGGCGGCGCGCCGAAGGGTTTTGAGTCTGGCCCTAAAAGTGGGGACCGGTTTTGGTCGATAAAGGCAGCCCGTGAGCAGAAATAGACAGTTATTCCCGACAGGCACAGTTCACCCTTGCAAATTTTGCGGTACCGATTTCACTGTCCAGATGAATCCGAATCGCACCGGAGAATTCTGTTCGACGACGTGCGCGCGGAAATTCTCACGGAGCAAAATGCGCACCCCCGCTCAACGCAAGGCTGACCAGGCCGCCGCCGAACAGGTTCGCATTGCAACCGAGAAAGCCGCCGCCGAAGCCCGAATCGCAAAGAGCTTAGCCGAGGCCGCCGCGCGTGAAAAAAAACGGCGCAAAGAGGAGTGGATCGCACGGGAGCGGGCTTGGAAAGAACAGGTTGAATGGGTTCAAGCATCCGAACTTCATAATTTAGAGATTCGTTTGGAGCGAGAAGCGCGTGCTCGTGGCCCCGCACGTGAGCCGTGCCCTACTGGAATCTGGACAAAGAAGAAATAATTCCCGTCCTACCGTCGCGTTGTCTCGCCAATCCTTGTCGTCGCCGACGCGCTCCCCGGCCCGTCAGATTTTGGAGACGAAAATAGACTCACGAACTTTAACGCTGGGAACTCCGAGCGGAATAAAATCACTCCCGGTCCAATTTGAGAGTATTTCCGTCCAGAATGCAGCCCGTTAAGCCGTTGGCAAGCTGAATCTTGGCTCCGTAGTTTCCGTCTGTTCCCCATTCATAGCCGAAACGCAGCACTGTTGCCCTCGTTTCGCCCGACGCAAATGTCACCACACGGTTTGTACTCCCAATTGAATCGCAGCTATATAAGGTAATGGGTATATCAGTTTTTATTGTTGCATTGCCCATCCCTACGCTACCCATCCACACGTCGTAGGCGGTGTCTTCTCTTTGAAACGCATCATGACACTCTTCTCCCGCCCCTACTGCATCGCATATTCGTTTCATTCGTAGATTTGCCGCATTCTCTGCATTAAAAAGGGATGTGGCATTCTCTTTGTTTCTGGCGTCATATGCGTTCGTCCGCGCGATTCTCGCGTTTTGAACCGCGTCATCAGCGGCGAGAGAAGTCCGTTTCGCGGCGAGAGCAGCCTGTTTCGCGGCGGCTTCCGCGCGGCTGCGATGCCAGAGATAAAACCCGCCAGCAATCGCGCACAGCAAGCACGCCGCTCCCGCCCACACCACCACTTTGCGAAATCCCCTATGCGTCACGGCTAAGTACAAAACGACCGATGCGAAGATTGCAAAAGCAATGTCGCTCATGCCTTTCCTGCCTTCTTGCTTTTCAATTTGCGCCTCAGCTTGCCGACGAGCCAGACGCCGAGCCAGATCACGCACCCCCACACTACAGCTACGGGTAATGCGTATCCTACTGCCTCGGCTCCCGATAAGAGTCCGACTGCCTCCATGCTTCACCTCCTCGTCACATAATTCTCAACGCCACAGCCGTCATGTCATCCGCTCGTCCGGTGCGGCCCGCTGCTTCGAGAAGGGCTTGGGCACTTTGGAAAAATGCCGTGCAGTCGCGCTCGCCACGGCAGCGACCCTTATTAAGAGATTCTTCATACCGGCCCTCCCCAGTCCTTTCATCACTTGCTGAGCGCCTGCAACTCCCTTTCGACGGACGCTTCCTTATCGATGAGTGGCACCAGTTTGTGAGTGCCAATGGGATTCCCTCTCTGTGACGGGCAGCCAATTTATCGACTTTGCAGTTTCGATTTCCTGCGAAATCAAAGCTAGTTGCTGATCCAAGAGTTCGATGATTAGCTCGAATCGTCCCACTTTAGACTCAAAGTCACCGCACCTCGGTATCTCGGTGCGTTAACCGGGAGATCACTGATCGTGCCTCAGTTACCTTTGGTTCGATGGACTCATACATCTGAATGTAGCCCTCAATCGTGCCATCAGTTCCGCTCCGGGCATTCCCGATTGCCTACATGAGTTGTTGGCTCTGCTCCACGTCGGCTCCGAAGACCGAAATACTCGCATGACAACTGCCTTTCGAGGCTATGTAGCAGTACATAACGCCTCCGGTGCAGTCCCCCACACGTCCAGAGCAACGTGTCGCTACCGATGCCTTTAGCGTAACTCGCGCCACGCTAATCTGCTCGTGGTGTTATTGCTCGTGTGTCGTTAAACGAAAGGTGTGATCCAACAAACCAAGTTCTTCCGCGCTTTTGGCGTGCGCGTTAAGGAGCTACGCAAAGCAAAAGGCTGGACTCAAGAAGACATGATTTCGCATGGATTTTCTGCGCGGCATTGGCAACAGATTGAAGCCGGACGGCCAATAACGATGACCACACTATTGCGAATTTGTGAAGTGTTCTCCGTTCGGGCAGATCGCCTTCTTAGAGGTCTCTAGACGGGTCGCGTTCCGACCTGGACGTGGCGCTCTCTACGCGATTCGGGCATACGTGCTAGCATTGGCGCGTTGATGTCTCACATCCTACAGCAGCTAATATTCCCCGGTGTGTGCGTTACGCTCATCGCAGTCGTGGCGCTTGTGCCCACACTGTGGCCTGGGACTGTCAGCGACAAGAACAAGAAATGGTGGCGCGCGCTCCTCATCGTCCTCGTTTGCGGCTTGGCAGTCGGCGAAATCTGGATCGACAAGAATGACCGCGCGGACGCGTTTACTGAACACGAGGAAGACATGGGCGCGATATTCCAGCGGTTCGGTGATCTCGATAAGACCATGGCCGCGCTGTTGAAAAATGAGGTGGTAACTCAACGCACTCCGGCCAATGGAGATGTCTTGAAAAGGCGTGCCTTGGATTTGTCGAACGAAATCTTACAGTTCCTGCTCGACCGGGAAGTGGTGCCAGGATACGGGCAAGGCAGATTTGGGGAAGGGCCATTTGGCGGCAAGCTATCGGACACCACTGAGTACGACAAGGAAACCATGGACACCTATGCGAAAGCATACGAGCCGCAGGTTGTGTCCACCTACGAAGCCATGAAGAAACGCGGCGTCACGGATACCGAACTGGAGCAAGAAATCAGCAATCCGATCAATACGTATTCCATACGAGACATCGCACAGCGTTTAACCACGTTAGCATCGAGTATGCCAAACTGAAAGGAACGAGGCGCGATGGTCTTGCCTGATTGGAGTCCTACAAGAGATGTGGTTCCGTCCAGTAGCCGTCAGACATTCGCTCGGTGAAATTTGTCAGACAGACTCTGAATCATCGTCATAACCGGGGCCGGGGGGTTCCACACCCCGGTCATGCCTCGACTCTGGGAGTCCCAAACTTTTTTCGCCGCGCCCGCCCCATCAGAGTTTGGACACGACAACGAACACGATTCAGCGGCACGACATCGAAGCACTGTCAATAAGCGGAACTTGAGGATCGCGCAGTTCGAGTTCGTTCTCCAGGCTGCAAGCATCTTCTCGAAGGCTGGTATAGCTGTTCTGTAACTCAGGAGAAATACTCTGCGGGTCGCGGGAATAAAGCTCTCGTGTCTCTCCCAACGTTGCCAGCACCTTAGTCAGCATCGCGCGTGCTTCCTCGTTCTGCTTGCGTAATTCCGCGTTCTGCTGTTGTTTGTGCCGCTGCAATTGCCGTGCCTGAGCAGCCTGAATTCCGGCAGCCAATCCACGCGGAAAGCCGGAGCCGCCTGGGGGAACGTATACAGAATTCTGTTCGGCATTGGTTGAAAACCAGTCAGAACGAGCGCCGGAGCTACCAGAGTTGACGCTACTCACTGGGTCGTCAGACACTTCCGGCTGATTCGATTGCGGCGCGAGATTCAAAAGCGGGCGTTGCGGTTGAGGCATGTCAGGATGAAGCAAAGGGCTGTCGAATATTTTAGTGTCGAAACTCGGAATGGTAATTGGAGGCGCAGGCGGGGGCGGCGTGTATTGAAACACAATAATGGGGCGTGGCTTGAGCGCCGCATTAAGCTCGTTCGGCGAGGGAACCTTGCAAACCGGATGCGAATCGCCTTGAGGACTCGTCTCTGTGTGGCACAAGACCGGAGCCGCCTGTTGTGCCAAGACGGGCTTGATGATTAACAGGGCCAGGACAAGAAACAGCAGGTTTCGCATTTGTATATTCTCGGCTGTGCATAAAGTTCCGTCCATAGTACTTTCGTCTAACGGAATGCTGATTCGGGAACGAGTGAGAATTTCGCCTCGTGCGAATCGTCAAACATACTTGTTGAGGCTCCATATACCCACCCCTGGGGCGACCACGCCGGGGGTGTCGAAAGGCTGTAGGAGTCCCATAAGACTTTCCCAAGTGTCAACGGGGCTGCCTGCTTCGCAAAGCCCGTGTCACATCTGATCCGCCGTCCGCCGCAAATCATCTGCACATCTATCGGAATTTACACCGCATTTGCGGGTGATCTCGCGTTGCGTTGCACGACATGGTGTTGCGCGTCGGATTAGGCTTTCAACAAACAACTGTTTATTGTGCGGTCTGAGTGCTTGGAATCGGGTACGCGGAATCAATCACTTACACTGCGATCTGTTGCTAGGTTTTTTGAAAGACGATTCGCACGCCCAAGCAATTCGGACGCCATCCGTGCAAGATTATTTTCAATCAGCAAGATGTTTTCGATTGACAGGTGTGTATGTACAAGTGTAGAAACGTGCGTATGAAGTCAAAGATGCAACGATACAATCTGAGATTGCCAGCGGAATTGATTCGCAAGCTGGAAGCACGCAAGGCGAAAATTGGTATTCCAGTTTCGGAACAGATGCGACGGGCAATCGAAGCGTACCTGAAACGAGAGGAATAGAAACAAAGCGGGCCACGCCACTGTTTACGCAGCGACGCAGCCCTAACTCAACACGGAGGGTAAGCTCCATGCAAGCTACAAGTAGTCTACCGCAACGCCCGCAGTCAATCGACGAAACTCAGCTACAGACTTGGTTTGAGCGTGATCGTGCTTGGGTTGCGCTGCAAGCCCACGATGGCGAAACAATCCTCGAATGGTGGGATGAGGCAGTATCGGAAGCAATCGAGGATGGCTTTCTCAATCCGCGTCGCTACCACGATTCAGCCTATGAGTACGCGCTATCGCTCCAACTTGTCGGGGGTGCGCGATGAGCCGACAAGACTACATCCGCATCGCTCGCGCTCTAAACGCAACGTACCGCAGTGCAATCGAAACAAAACAATCCGCAGACGTGCTGGAAGCAATTCTGCGATCTGCCTACAGCATCGCATCGGAACTGGCAGACGATAACCCACGTTTCAACGCGCATCACTTTATGGACGTGGTACGCGGCTGCAACGAGGTAACGTCGCGCCCTCCGCGTGGTGATTCTCGCTCGATGCAGTATGGCCGGTTGCCAAAGGTAGGTGCGTAATGCAGCCATCCTTGGCGTTTCCGCAATCTCTCGCCGAGAAGTACCGGCCACGTCGCATGGTCGATTTTATCGGCTTGGACAAACAGCGCAAGATTCTTGCCAAGTTAGCCGCGCAGCCGTTCGCATCCGCGTGGCTCTTTGTCGGGCCATCCGGTACGGGCAAAACTTCCCTTGCGCTCGCGCTCGCAGATGAAATCCACGCGGAGCTAATCCATATTCCCAGTCAGCATTGCACAGTCGCAGAACTAGAGGAATCGCTGCGAATGACTCAGTACGTGCCGATGGCCGGTAAGACGTTCTGGCTTGTGCTCGTGGATGAGGCAGACGCCATGAGCGACAAGGCGCAACTCGCGTTGCTCTCCAAACTCGATGCGACCGGGATGCGCGACAACTGTATTTTCATTTTCACCTGTAACGCTACGGACAGACTCGAAGCGCGATTCCTTAGCCGTTGCCGCGTTCTGGAATTTTCCACCTACGGATTGAATGGGAATCTCGTTTCCTTGCTCCGGCGAGTCTGGAAAGCAGAATCAAACGGCGCGACGGAGCCGAACCTAGAACGTTTGTCGAGGGACGCTAAAAACAACGTCCGCGAATCGCTTATGCGCTTGGAATTGGAATTGATGAGCGCGGAACCCGGCGAGGTGCGCGAATGAAAGCAGCCATCTACGCAAGAGTGAGCACGTCGAATCACGGGCAAGATGTTGGAATGCAAACGCGCGAACTGCGAGAATACTGCGAACGGCGCGGATTCGAGATCGCGGGTGAGTATCTGGACGAGGGAATCAGCGGCGCTAAGGATTCACGACCAGAATTGAATCGTCTAATGTCGGACGCGCACCGGCGGAAACTTGACGCGGTAGTGTGCTGGAAGTTTGACCGATTCGCCCGCTCGGTTTCTCATTTGCTGAGGGCGCTCGAAACGTTCAATTCGCTTGGAATCGCCTTCGTGAGTCTGAGCGAGCAGATCGATACCACGACGCCAGCAGGCCGCATGATTTTCACGGTACTCGGAGCCGTGGCCGAATTGGAACGCAGCCTGATTGCCGAGCGGGTGCGGGCTGGATTGCGGAATGCACGCGCAAAGGGCAAGCGATTGGGCAGGCCGCGTGTCGCTGTGGATGCTGCCAAGATTGCTCGACTGCGGGCTTCCGGCGCATCGTGGCCCGCGATTGCACGCGAGCTAGGGGTTAGCGTCGGGACGGTTTATCAGACGGCTCGCAGCATTCCATAAAGGCGGCCAATCTCGCAGTTCCGCAACGCAGGCGGGCAGCAATGTTTTTCTCTAGTTTCGTGAGAGAATTATAGGCTGTGACTCCCGACAATTCAGCGGCGGTTCTCTTTCTCGATGCAAATGTGTTTCTGCACTTTGCGCCTATGGAGGACGTTGACTGGCCCCGTTTGGCAAAAGTTGAACTAATCAGATTGATGATCTGCCAAGCTACTATCCGCGATTTGGATAAGGTAAAAGCCTTCGGCCAAAGCAAGAAAATCCGCCATCGAGCCGGTTCAGCTTTGACAAGACTTGGTACGCTCCTGAATCGGCCAGCACCCGTGTACGTAAGGCAGAACGTAGAACTGAGTTTCAGAAGCGACGATCCATTGATTGATTTTGCCGCTCACAGATTGTCTAAAGACCAGAGCGACGATTGGCTGTTAGCAACTATCCTGGAGTTTCGGAGTGAATCGCCCGAAAACCGCATTGCACTGGTCACGAATGACGTGGGATTGAAATTGAAAGCATCATCGGGACACGCGGTGCAATGCATCGAACTGCCTGAGCAATACAAACTTCCCGAGGAACCTGACCCGGAGCAAAAGAGAATTCAGGAACTTGAGCAAGAGCTATCGGTTTGGAAACGACAAGCGCCCAATCTCAAATTGGCATTCTCAAATGGGGCAGACCATATTCGATTCCGACTCGCAAAGCCGCCGCTGCTTTCAGATGCGGATTTAGCTCGCAAAATGAATGACGTACGAGCACCATATCCGAAAATGGCAAAGCCGCAAGCGTATTCAATAGCTACCCTGAGTATGGGAATGGTGGGGCCGCAAGAAGCCGAAAGGTACAACGAACGCCTCGACCGTTTCTATTCGGCTTATGAAAGATATTTTAGGGAAACAGATGCTGCTACTGACACTAAAAGTCGGCTCTTTCAATTTGAGCTTGTGTTGTCGAATGTCGGTTCTCGCCCCGCCGAGGATATTGATGTTTGTTTGATTCTTCCCGATGGGTTGCGAGTCTCCGACGATGCAGACTCCTTGTGCAGATTTCCAGAGGAGCCTAAGCCTCCGGCAGGTCCGAGGGGTGCGGTGGAAGAGATGATGGCTTCGCTCACATCGTCGCCCATCCCGTCGCGCATCCTGTCACCGGACATAGCAGAGAAATTAGATGCAATCCACAGGCTTCATCTAGTGCCCAGGAATGTGAGCGGCCCCAAAATACACGAGACAAATAGTTTTGACGTTGCCTACCATGTCAGGGAATTGAAGCACACCCGACAGGTTGAATTCGACCCTCTTTTCGTTTTATTCGATTCGTGGGACACGGCGAAATCGTTTTCTTTGGGATATGAAATCCTCGCTGGAAACGTTCCTCAGCCACTAACTGACCGGCTGCATGTGGTAATTGATCTGACTCCAATCTCGCCCTAGTAGAAGGCGACAGACTGGCGCGACTTTTCCGGGCCGGGGCGGATTCCCATTGCCCGCGAAATGGGCCTGAGCGTCGGGACGGTCTATCAGGCCGCTAAAAGTCTTTCAGCGGCGACTATTTGATGGACTTGTACTCGGCGATGATTCTCGACGTGTCCACCTTGATACCAGCGGCGCTGATTTCGTCCGCGAGCCTACGACGCCATTCTCCCTCGTTGTCATACGGAACGTAAACGATACCGTGAATGTCTGACGGAAGCTCAACTTGCCCAATTTGAAGAGGACAAACTCGCTCGCGGCCCAATCTAGCGATGAAGTATCCCAGTTCCAGGATCACATTCTGACGCGGCCTATTGGTTCTCTTCTCCGGTTCATCAACGGATGCTCCTACGTCATCAGGAGTTAGCAAGACCACAGCGAACCCAACGTCAGAGTGTTTTTCAAATTTCTCTATAATGGTTTGACCTCGATTCGGCTGCTTATACAGAATCACAACGTCCAGATCGAGCGACGCCAGAAATTTGGAGACCACATGCAATACTTCTTTGTCGCGCCCGTGTACGAGAAAAACTTTGCGGCTCTGTCGTTTCGGCAATTCCGGAGATAAATTGCTTTCTGCTTCGTCAATACCGTCAATCGTTTCTAAAGAGTCTGGCGCTTCCCAATTCCCACTAGCTGTCCATTCATGTTCGGCTGTTTTGATGCCGTCTTGAATGTGTCTCTCCCATGCGCCATCAGTCCCAGTTACGCGATAAATTTGCTCGCTCGGACGAAAGAAGGTAATTCCAATCTGCTTTTGATCTTTTTGCAACATACAGAAAATAGAAAACTCCTGAGCTAAGTACAGACCGAGCCAAACCATTTCAGGCTGAACGGTAGAGTCAATTTGCTTCGCCTCAGATAATGCATCCTCGGACGTAAATGGTTCTTTGTGTTCAGTCTCTAACTGTCGGTCAAAAAGATTTCGGGCAACCTGCAATACAAGTTCAGTGGACTGCCTCGCAAGCGAGAGGGCGGCAGCATCTCCGCAGTAGTGAAACGCTATCGCCCTGGGGAGATAAGTTTCATCCCCGGCAATCTGGTTAAGGTTGGTAAGAAGAGAGCGGCTTGTCAGTTTTTGGAGCGGCTCAAACAGGGAGGTTTTGAAGGTTAGCAGTAGGGCATTTCGAGGCGTCGCCTCATGGTGCTCAAGAAATCGCCGGACTACTATCCCGCAGATTCGTGTTTCAATTCCATTGAGAGGCATTGGTGAAATTATATCACTGCGGCAAAAGAAGCCCTTTGATTCCCCGGTCGGTTAACCTGCGATCTTCACAGGTAGGCCAGGAACAAAGTACCCGGCTGCGACCACGTACCTTGCTGTGTTGCCATGCTTATTTTGCTCCGCTGTTTAGGCGTGGCGAATATAAGGCGAAAACGTGTATGCTGTGCCAAATGGCAACTAGGCCGATGACCGAGGCTGAATTGAAAGAATTGTCGCGCCAACTGGCGCACCTGAGCGAACCGACTGTGCGGGATTTTTATTGTGTCGCCCATGCAGCTTGCAGGTTGCAGCCGGGCCGATTGCCTGAGCCGAGGACGATGCAGGAGTTGGTCACGGCTTGGAAACTACTCAGAAAATGGTGCGACAGAGGTTAGAATTGAGGGCTTGACATCAAGTCCTACACTGTGGTATATCCTACAGTGTGGTATTTATAGAATCCCAGCCATTCTCGCGGCGGCTGCACCAGTTGGCGGGCCCATCAGCCGATGACATCTTACGGGAGCTGCAAAATGACTTGTTGCAGAATCCCGAAAAGGGAGACGTTATTCGAGGATTGGGAGGGATACGCAAAGCCCGTGTCGCCAATCCTACGAGGGGAAAAGGTAAGCGTGGCGGCTATCGTTACATGCATCTGTACTTAGAGCATAAAGATCACATTCACCTATTCTACCTGCTCGACAAAAACGAACAGGAAGATTTGGACAATGAACAGCGAAAAGCATTGCGCGAGATGGTTAAGGAATTGAAGGAAGGAGGAGAACATGGCGAAGAAAATCAAGGTGAACATCTACGAGGACATGCGGCAGGCCCTCGGCGACGCGATCCGGTATGAACAGGGAGAGAAGATTGACCTGAAAACGACAGAACTTCCGGCTCCGCCGAAGCCTATGAAGCCGGAAGAAATCCGGCTTATCCGGGTGAGCTTGAACGCGAGCCAAACCGTATTTGCACACTTCCTTTGTGTTAGCCCAAAAGCCGTGCAAAGCTGGGAGCAAGGAACGCGCCGTCCTCAGAACACGGCGTTACGGCTGCTCAATATAGCGAAGAAAGCTCCGGCTGCGCTGCTTATGAAGGCGTAGCTCGCTGTGACTATTTCTCGACGGCGCGATAAGGCCATTCTGTTTCGGAATTTCTTGCACGGACTGTGGTTCGGGGACGCGGCATGATTGGGGGTAAGATTAAGCGTGGACATATCGAGACGGCAAGCGGCATTTGTTGTTGGTCTTCTGGCAGTGCAATTCGTGACGGTCGATTATTTTCGCCACGACAAACAACCGCATATCGAACTTGCGGCTACATTTTCTGAACCGCAGTTGTCGTTTGCCGCTCCGTCCGTGACCGGAGCCGAAATCACTACAACTGCGAGTTTCACGTGCCCGAAGTGTGGCGGCGAACTTGGGCTTGTGTTTAACGGTATGCTGAGAGAGCAGGAAGTGCGTCACCGACTTGGAACCGAGGAAGCATGGTGCGACGCGGGTTGCGATTGGCACGATACCCTATCAGGTGATGCGGCGCTTCGACTCAGTTACGGTCAGTGGCTTAGAACGAGCGTTCCATCTAAAGACTCAACGTAAGAAATTCACTGTGGCCAATTTTGTGCCCACGAGCAAACCCGACGAGTTGCGACCGAGTGCGATCCAAAGAGAGCTAAAGGCTAGAAACCTCGCATCTTTTCAGTCTCCTCATCATTTCAGTCTCACGCACGTTTCTTCTCTGTATGTTCTGATTCTGCTGGCGCTTCGGCGCTTCCATTTTGCGTGTATGAAAACAAAACCGCGATGATGTCCCACACAACACCACACCTCCCCGTCGCCAGAAATGAATGCCTCGGCTCGTATCTCATTGTTATTGAGCCTGTTGAGAGGGCCGAAGCAACACGGTTGTGTCATCGCGGGATTTGTTGGCCGGGGTGGGGATTCGTCAAAGATCATCCCTTCGGTCGTCCGTGTCCCACCCTTTGTCCCACCGTGGCCGCAGATCGCGCGTGAACTCGGTGTGAGCGTCGAGACGTGTTACGCGGCATCGAAGTAAGCCCACCCCCTCTATGGGACGTGAGCGCGAATTCAGAAGCCGATGACGCGGTTTTGCCGTGAGCGATCTATGCCGTTTCTGGAAGCATTCTGCGCGATGATTCGGAGACTCGATTGAGAGTCAGAACCGTCCGGCGAGTGTGCCCAATTTTGTGCCCACGAGCAAACCCGACGAGTTGCGATGGGCTGCGATGCTATCGGGGCTAAATGCTGCCAACAAAGCAAGTTGTCACGATTCGTAGTAATTACTCACAATTGCCGTAACTTGTTGATTCTACTCCCGGTCAGACTTAGAAGGCAGACGCTCTTTCCAACTGAGCTACGGGCGCATCCTTGACTACTCGATTGATTCTACTAAAGTTGCAAAACCAATTCGACATCCGATTCTTCCGAAATCTTGGAGCAACTTGGAGCAATTGGAATGGGTGGAAGAGTGAAACCGACGCCCATTGACTCCGCTTCCGCAAGACGAAGGTCGAGTTCCAAATCCAAACGAGAATAGGTCTCCGACATCGTCTCGGGTGCATGCCCCATCCAGAAGTTGTTGATGTCTTCCTGAACGCGCTTGCCTCTCAACCACGTCTTCCGGAAACGGCGGAAAGCGTGAAAGCCCATTCCTCTTTCATCGATTCCCATAGCTTCGAGACGAGGCGTAAGCCAGCGTTGTTCAAGACTGTTGTGCAGGTACGGAGTGCCGTTCCGGGTCTCGAATAGCAGCCCGTCCTTGCGGTTAATGAATGCTTGGAGGTACTTTTCGACCGCCGTGCATAGGTCAACTTCGCGGAATCCCGCATCCGTCTTGAGGTACTTAATGATGCGGGGACGGTCCCGGTCAACCTGCTGGTAGACCTGAATCGTGCGGTAGTTGTTCACGAACTGCTTGCTCTCTAAAGCCTCAGAGATTCGCATTCCGGTGGCGGCAAGCAAAACGTATAAGGCCTGCTCGTCGCCCTCACTCTCCGACACGAGTTGATTGACTGCGTTCAGCTTGAGAGCCGGACGGCGCTGCTCCTTCGATTTGATGATCGGAAGGTCCATTTCCTTGGCGTCCCACTTGCGAGGATGCACGGGCTCTCCGGTCTTGCCATCTTTGAGCGAAGCGACGACCTGCTCGATGTACTCAACGTACTTGTTGACCGTGCGGGCCGACAGCGATTTTTTCATCTTGGTCACCAGCGGCTTCACGGTTATGTTGTGGACATTTCCCAAGGGCAAGTCACCAACGGCCGGAAGAATCCATTTATTCAGGGCAGCTTCGATGCTCGAACTGTCCCTGATGGGTTCCCGGTCGCGTGTGGTAGCCCACCGCACGTATGTCTTGGCTTGGTCTCCGAACGAGATCTCACCGAGAACAACACGGTTAAAGCGCTGCTCTGAATTCGCACCCGACTTCTCGACAATTTCGCGGGCCTTACGCTCCACTTCTGCCGATGGCAGCTTTGGCACACCGTTTCTGTCGAAAACTACAGGGGCGATCTTCTCGCTCATATTGATTCGTCTTTCTTGACCTTCGACATCCATACGCCATCGGACCCGATACCAATTTCCTGCGATGACGATGGTGCCGTTCTGACCGTTTCGACGACTCATGGACTTTCGTCCCTTCCGTCGTCGCTTCGGCTGCGCTTCGGCGATGATGCCAGATTGACCGT
>DATLST010000344.1:0-5755 GCA_035534055.1 Candidatus Acidiferrales bacterium
CCTCGTCCACGACTTCGATCTCGTGCCATCCCAGTTGATGCAGACGCTCCTCCATGGCGTACTGCAGCTTCTGACTCTCCAGGTTGTGGATCACTTGGTAGGGCGAGGACTGGCGAATATAAAGAATCGCTTTCCGGGCCACGTGCTGCGGCCTGATCTTGTCACTCATCGCTCACCTCCGGTCTGGCCACCGTGGAGCTGTGATGCAGGTATTCCTTCAGCATCCTGGCCAGCAGTCGGACCATTTTCTGCCGCACTTCTGCTGGCAACTCGGGGAGCTTCGCGGGGGGAGAAAACAACCTGCCTTGACGCGTTCTGGACAGAGTCGGTTTGCGCATCAGCATCTCCTGAACTGCTGGAATGATGCTGCGCTTGTATCACGTCCCGCTCACTCGGTCCCGTTGCTGCTGAAAGCAGATGCTGCAGAGCCAACAGAGCGACGCAATCCACATGGGGGAAATCGGTTGGCTTCATCTGACCGCACGCGCGTGAATCGAACATCCACTCCGGAATCTCAAGGGTAGGAAATCCCTGAAGCTCATCGCGCACGCACTGCAGAACAATATAGCCCGTTCTGCGTGCCTCGCCATGAATCAACACGCGTTGCCCGTGCCACGGATGCCAACGGTACATTACTTCTCGAGAATCGGTTTTATGGGTGTTTCGTACGTCGGTTGTACAATCACGACCGGCCTCATCGCGGAGTCGAAAATCGCACTCCGCACGAGGCCTTCTTGGCTTTTGCAACTGACCTAAACTCGGAGGCCCTGATCTAAATTAGCGGGAAGCCTTACAAAAATACACTCGAAAGCGTTTTCGATCGCAGCCGTGAATCTCAGCTTAACGATAATCGCGAATGCGCTGCGAGTGGGAGATCACCTGCTGCAACGGCTCGGGCGAGAAGCGAAGTTTCGGCGTCCGCTCCGGGCGCGGGCCAAACCATGCGCGAGTAGCCATAAGCTTCCGGGACGCGCCAGCCGCGGCTCGCGCTCAACATTCCCGCGATTGCGCGCGATTCGGCGCCGCAAGCTACGGTGCCCGGACTGGGCGGCAATTCCCAGAAGCGCTTTCCTGGGGCTTCTCCTCGGACGTGTGCAAGCATGGCGAAATGCCGGCTGATTGGAGGCCTGCCCGACCGGCGCAATCGTTCGCACAGTTCGGCGGCGTGGCCCCGAATCGCGCGCGCTAAATGCCGTCGGCATTATCACCTCCCTGGGGGAGATCTCAATTGGTGCATCTGTTGAAATTCAAAAAAGTCCCGGTCTGAAGCCGATCAAATCGGGACGAATAAGTTGGTTGGCACGCTTGGGCGGAATCCTTGCGGGACCCCTTCCGCTAATCCTGTGGTTGCTCGCGCGTGGTCCGATGAGACGTTTTGCTCCGCCGATTGAATCCGGAATGCCGACAACTACTCAGCTACCCGGCCTCGGTAGCGCCCCCCGGCGTTTGGAGCCTGCGGCCATCTGCCAAAATCTAACGTAACGGCCCGGACGGCTCGATCAGTCCTCAAGGTTACGAATAGCCTTCATTTGTCAAATATGGCCCTCTTGGCATCGCCAATCGTAACCATGAGGGTCATGGGATCGACTGGCGACGCGGCGAACCCGTATCGCTCATAAAACCGCTTGGCATCTTCCGAAATTGCGTGAACTAGAATCGCGCGAATGCCTCCGATTTCAGCAGCTTGTATCGTCCGCAGAATGGCGTCCCGTAGGAGACTCCAACCAATATTGCGACCCTGCCAGCTACGCTCTACTGCCAGCCGTCCTACGATCATCACTGGCAATGGATCTGGCATATTGCGCCGAACTCGCCCCTGGGTCTTTGCCAGCGCTACACCTCCGTTCGCCAGCGCGTAGTAGCCCACAACCTTGCCCGCCGAACACACAACATAAGTGCGCGACGCTCCGGATTTCTCGTTCGCCAAAGCTCTCTTCTTGAGCCAATCGTTCAGATCGGGAACACCGCAGTCGAAGGTCGATATATCGTGCCCAGGCGCTAAGTGCTCCGGCGGGCTGATTTCTGCCATGGCACCGCTCATCACTCCCACGGTGCTGTAGATATCATCAAGCGTTTCAGCCGCTTATTCTCCGTTGGTGGAGCGTCCAGAGCGTCGGTGAACCGTTTGTACGCTTTCTCATCGAGCATGAACAACCTCTGGTCGAGCAGGATTTCGGTCGCTTGGCGGCACGCGGCTTCCAACATAAATTCAGAGCGGTTCTTACCTACTCTCTCCGCGGCTCGATCTATGAGCGCACGCTTCGTATGATCCGCACGAAGGTTAATCTTAACGCCCCGCGGGCTACGCTCATTTTTTTCGCCCATTCGCATCGTTATCTCTCCTGTACTCACAACCAGTGTACAGTTGTGTCTATACACTGTCAACACAAGGCGGCGTCGAATGTCTTGGCCCAATAATTCTGTCACCCCGTAATGCCCCAGTGAAAATGTCACCCCATGAACCGGGAGACATTTCGTTTGAGTCAGAAAGAGTTGCAACGAGTGGCTCATCCTGCAGCAAGGGAACTTTGACGTGTGCCAGGGCCGCGGAGTTGCTCGCTCTAACGCCTCGGCATATCAACCGTCTCAAAGCACGCTATCGGCAAGGCGGCGCAGCGGCCCTGGCACACGTCAGTCGCGATCGTCCCAGCCCGCGGCGCCTTCCCGATGTGGCAGTGGGACGCCGTGATCGGCTTGAAATCCTTGAACGGATTTCCATGGCGCCCGGACAGCCGTTCACCGCCGAATGCAGGGCTGCCACGAATTTCCGCGGACCGAACGCACCTGCGGCGTGTACGTCAGCAGAAGTCTGGACCATCTGCGCCGGCTTGTTACACGGAGAACCGCCTCCAGGGTGAGTTCAGTCTGTGAGGCCGCGTGGTCGAGCACGATCACGGATGGGCGAGCGAAATTCGCGTACCTCAAGAGCTTCGTCGTACCCGTTTCGATCCAGCCATCAGTGATGAGTCGCATCGGATCCTGGCTGGCGCGCCTAATGAACGGAATGCGGAGGGAAGCCATTGTGGGATTTGCGCCCGAAGCGAGGAATAGTTTTTTCTTGCCCGGGCACGTTGTGCACGATTGGCTCTCCACGATTCGCGAACACCATTACAGGAACGTGCCTACCAACCCGCAGCATGGGTTTAGGGAAGGATGCCTTCTCCCTTGAATCTTCCCCAGTTCTGAGCGTTTATGGAATCGACGACCTCGAACAGAGGAAGATCGAATGGCACCAGCACGATGTCGTGGGAAATAAAAGCCGTGACGGTGTAACCGGCGGCAGCCAGAAGACGAACCTTTTCAAGTGACTCTGGCGAAAGAAAAATATCGGAGCCGCCTTGGCTATCTGGAACGACGGCTCCTTCGAGTGCCACATAATTGGCTTCCAATGGGTAATCTAGCCCCTTGTATGCTGCCTCGATGATCTCCGGAAACTTCTTACAGATGAACGTAATGATTCTACTCATACGGAATTGTGTAAGCAGGTTGCCTGTGTCGTACATCACGGACTTTGCCTACTCTGAATGCCTAATACTGCACCATTGAAAATTCCCGGATCTTTTTCCGGGGCCGCGGTAGTACGCGCTGCTGAATCGCTGAAGCAGTTACGTTTGGCCCGAGTGTCAGCGCCGGTGTAAAAACTTTTATTCGGCGTTGACACGGCTATTCCGACCCGCTCGAAAGAAAATCAGGAGACTCACCGCATCACGGTGAACTTCAATTACGAGTTTAGCGCGATGCGCGCATGCCAGGTCAAAAACGGAGCGCCATGCGTGAAGGAATATTCCCGAGTAGCCTCCGTTGTTCTTGCGGTGCGCGCCATACGGTCCCGTTCGACTCGGACGGCAACCGCCTTTTTCCGCATCCGGGGCCATCGGGGCAGGGCCGCTCGCAAAGGCGTCAAAGTACTAGGGCGGCGCGTACCCGTAGCCCGAAAACCCCGGCAGAAATCTTTGCCCAGGACCGCCGATCCCAGGGCCTCAGAGCAAGGGACGTTCGTGAGTCGGTGGTCGCCGGGCCCCATCGGCCTCAAAACCTTCGGACCGCTGCCCAGGCAGCAAAAGCGCTTGACGTATGCGAGGCCAAGCCGTATCGGCAACGATCACAAAATGCGCCACTTATCGGCAGGTCGGACATGAGCCAGAAAGTCTGTACCTCCGAGCATGTTGCGGAGATGAAAAAGTAAATTCTCTCGATCGCGAAAGTCAGAATTTTGAGTATTGAATAGCACAGGGTTTTTGACTTGTAGCGAATCGGCAAAGGCGTCGTAGACCCGGTTCGACAACCGCTAAAAGCTGAAGCCCTGTCGGTGAGGTTATGTTGTTCCTCCTCGCATTTCATTTCAGGAGACCGCCAAAAATGGCTCGAGCCAAACGAACGAAGCAATTCAAGAAACGAACTGCCAAGGAATCAGAGATCGGCTTTGCCGATGCGCTTTTGGAGATATATACGACGCTCAAATTTTCGCCGTCCGAGCGTCGTTCCTATCTCGAGCAGGTGAATGTGCTGTGGAACCGCCTTCAGAACCGCCGACGGTTCATTCAATACCACCAGTACTTCTTCGACGAAGCAGAAGAGAACCGGGTTTCCACCTTCAAAATCGGCCGCTACTTGGCCGAGCGGCTGAAGAGCAAGGAACTGCCCAAACTCAGCCGCTCGTATAATCCGTGGGTCGGAGAATAGCGGCTGAGATGCCGTAGTGGCTTTGACCAGCAGCGACTCTGACGCTGCTGGCCAAAGTCGCAGTCTTCGGCGCTGCTGTGTGCGCGTCGAGCGGGCTCAATAACCCGTTGATCGCTCGCGTTCGAAACCTGAGTTCGAGACAGGTGCCATGCTTAATGGAGAGCACAGAATTCCGATGGAAATTTCGCCCTCGCTCTGCGAGCAGCACTTTGACGCAGTCGGAAGTACGAGTGTTGAGCACCGCAAGCCCGAGGCGGCCGCCGTCATAGTTTAATGTGGACCATGGTCGTCCAAGCACCTTGCTTCGATTCCTTTCCGTCATTTGCAACTGCCGTAACTTCGATCATGTGCTCGCCAGGCGAGAACACGAGCCGCTTACTGGCACCGCGAATTGTTCGCGAATCCTTAGCTCCTTTCGGCGCCCGGATCGTGAAAAGCAGAATTCGCTTTCCGGTATCCGTGACGTTGTAGACGTCAAATTGTTGCACGCACGGCACCGCGTTTTTGACCGGGCATGCATGCATCGGGCTAAAGTCGTAATTGAATCTCACCGTGATGCGGTGACTCTTCGATTGTTCTGGTGACCGGTCGGGAACCGCAACGCTCAAGAGTGGCAGCGATGCCAGCAGAAGAATGAAGGCGCAGCCCCGCCTCAAAAAACTTTCCCCAGAGGCAACGGTTCGCGACGGCCGAGACACGGATCGCACGATCCCGTTCGCGACCGAAATGTTCGTGCGGAACTTCATTTCAGGGTTACTGCGACTCCGCCACAGGAGAATTAACGAGTCCTCGGCGAGCGTGTTCAATACGATGGCATTCCGAACAGAGCGTGATCAAGTTTTCCGAGGCGTCGTCACCCAGGCGGCTCCTCGGCTGAAGGTGATGAACCTCGAGATTTTCCGAATGCCCGCACTGCTGACAGCGCCAGCCATCCCGACGAAGAACCTGCTGGTGAAGCTCCGCGTAGGCCACCGGATCCAGGCGCACACGCGGACGTCTTGCGCGCAGATTGCTCATCGGGCGGCCCCTAGCTGCTCCATGAACCGCGGCCTTAGCTCTGCGGGCAAGAGCT
>DATLST010000345.1:0-10146 GCA_035534055.1 Candidatus Acidiferrales bacterium
GGGGTCGGAGACGGGGGGGTGGCAGGTGGTTTCGACGCAGACGAGGGCTTGCGGAGCGGAAGCGTCGAGATGCGGCAGCGTGTCGCGAAGAGCGGCGGGGAGATGATCTGACGCAAGCCGGCCTGGCATGACGCGCAAAAGCGATTTGCCGAAGCGATAGATTCCGCCGGCTGCGGTCTCAAGCGCGGCGGCTCTGACGTCTCCGGCGGAGCCGGTGACGACCACCTGGATCGGATGGCGCGCGTGAAGCAGCGCGGCAAGGCCGTACGTGGCGGCGAACAATCCATATTGCGGAATGAGACGCACGAAGGCTTCGAGCGTTTTTTCCGCCCACTGACGATAGAGCGTTTCCCCGGTGAGCGCGTAGAAGCGGTCCAGGACGATCGCGGCCACCGAATTTCCGCCCGGCGTGGGCGAATCCTGAAGCGGCTTGCGGCGAACTTCGAGGCCGTTCATGGGGGCGGCGTCCTTGGCGCGGTCGAAAAAACCACTGCCATCGGGATCGCCAAAGCGCTCGATGGCAAGCCGCAGCGCACGCTCGGCGATCTGGAAATAGCGCGGATCGAGCGTGGCTTCCCAGGCGTCGAGCAACGCGGCGATTGCGAAGACCTGATCGTCGAGAGAGCCTTCGAGGCGCGGCCCACCGACCCGATGCAGGAAACCCTTCGATTCGTCCCACGCTTCGGCGAGGATGCGACCCAGCGTGCGGAGCGCAAAGACGCGGCAATCGTCGCGGCCTAGCGCGCGCGCGGCATCGAGATAGGCCGAGACGAACATGGCGTTCCAGCCGACATAGAGCGTCCGGTCAATGGCGGGCGTGGGGCGGCGCTCGCGACGCGCGGCCAGCATTTTGCCCTTGGAGCGCGCGACGAGAATGCGGGCGGACGTCTCGTCGAGGCCGAGCTTTTTGGAGAGATCTTCGATGGACGCAGCAACCCACAAAACATTTCGCTCGGGATCGTGGTGCATTTCACCGCGAGGAGCGACATCGTAATAGATTTCCATCGCGCGCGCTTCCTCGGGTGCGAGAACGGCGCGCAATTCCTTCTGCGTCCAAGTGAAGTAATCGCCATCGTCGTCGAGAGTTTGATCCGCGTCCTGGCTGGCATAGAAGCCGCCGCGGTCCTGATCCGACAACACCTCATTGACCCAGGAGACGATGCCTTCCGCGGTCTCGCGGAAGAGAGGATTGCGCGTCACCTGATAGCCATGGAGGAAATTCTTCAGCAGCTCGGAATTGTCGTAGGACATTTTTTCGAAGTGCGGGACGCACCAGCGCTCATCGACCGAATATCGATGGAAGCCGCCGCCGATTTGGTCGTAGACGCCGCCGAGGGCCATGCCTTCCAGGGTGCGCTCGGCGACATGGAGAAGCTGGGCGTCGCGCGCGGACTGGTATCGCTCGAGAAGAAGATCGACGGTGCTCGAATGCGGAAACTTGGGCGCCTGTCCGAAGCCCCCATGTGTTTCGTCGAACTGACGGAGGGCCGAATCGACGATGGCGTCCGCCACGCCGGGATCGAATTCGCCGCGAGCACCCGAGAAAACCTCCGCCTTGGCGACAGCCTGCTCGAGAGCCTGCGCGGAGCTATCGACTTCGGCGCGGCGATCCTGAAAGGCCTCGGCGATGGACCGGAGAATGCGCTTGAACCCGGGCCGGCCCATCATGTCCTCGGGAGGAAAATAGGTGCCGCCGTAAAAAGGCTTGCCGTCGGGAGTGAGAAATGCGGTCAAGGGCCAGCCACCCTGGCCGGAAATGGCGCTGATGGCGGATTGATAGCGGGAGTCCACGTCGGGACGCTCGTCGCGATCGACTTTTACCGGAATGAAGAGCCGGTTGATCATCGCGGCGATTTCGGGATTTTCGTAACTCTCGCGGTCGATGACGTGGCACCAATGGCACCATACCGCGCCGATATCGAGGAGCACAGGTTTGCCTTCGGTGCGGGCTTTGTCGAAGGCTTCCTGGCCCCATTCGTGCCAGTCAACCGGCTGATTCGCGGCCGAGCGGAGATAGGGGCTGGCGGAATTTTTCAAGCGGTTTTCGATGGATTGCGTCACGGATTCCTCGCTCTGGGGCTGGGAGATTTTCCCTTTGTAGCCGCGCCGAAATGCTGGAGCTAGCGTGGCTCCCTCAAATACAACGCCCGGTGTTCGTTGACGAGCCTGGCCTGCCAAAACACAAGGCGGGCATGGAACATTACTGGATTGGGCTCTGATAATCGGCGTCGCGGGGATCGATGGGCTTGCGGCCCGAAAAGCCCTCATCCTGGCGATGGTAGAAGCGGATGCGGTCCTCGCCGAGGCGCCAGCAGAGATACACATCCTCGTGATTGAGGCGCGCCGGAAAATCGAGCAGGCCTATGTCGAGATCCTTGACAATGCAGCCGGTGGCGTGAATGCGTTCGAGCACCTCTCGAATGGCATCCTGAAGACGATTGTGCTCGAGGCGAACCCGCGCTGTTTTCTCGTAAGAAACGAGGAGCCCGCCGGATCGCTGGATGCGCTCGGCAAGCGAGGTGAGTTGATCGTCGACCTCGCCCAGCTTTCGGCGGTTCTCCATCGCTTCGATGAGCATGGGCTCGACTTTCATGCGAAGGCGTTCGGCTTCCGTGAGCGAAAAGAGCTTGGATCCTTCTTCGTCCGCCATCGTTTCCCGTTCCCCCCAGGAGATCTTCAGGCGCAAGCGCTTGTTCGCGGCACGCCTGTTGCCGCGATTGACGCTATCCGCCGATGGAAACCATCGTGCGCGAAGGCGGGACGAATCCCGGTTCGTTGATGCGATGCCCCTTTTCCTTCTGGGCGACGATGGACAGAATTTCGTCCTCGATTTCACGGTCGGTGGCGCCGCCACGCAGGAGAAACCTCAAATCGTGATCCTCCTTGCTGAACAGGCAGGTGCGAAGCTTTCCGTCGGCGGTGAGCCGCAGGCGCGAACAATGTCCGCAGAAAGGCTGGGAAACAGGAGCAACCAGACCGATCTCGCCGCGGCCATCGGCAAAGCGATATTTGCGCGCCGTTTCGCTGCGCTCATGGGCGATGGGAACGAGCTCCCAACGCGCGGAAATACGGGTGTGAATTTCGGCCGCCGTGACGACCATGTCGCGCGTCCAGGCATGGTCCGCATCGAGCGGCATGAACTCAATGAAGCGCATGATGAGATCGCGGTCCCGCGCAAATTCCGCGAAGGCCTCGACTTCGTCGTCGTTGATGCCGCGCACCAGCACGGCATTCACCTTGACCGGGCGGAGCGGCGAGGCCTGAGCCGCGTCAATGCCGGCGATCACCTGATCGAAGGTCTTAGTGCGCGTGACGCGCTCGAAGCGCTCTGGGATCAGAGAATCGAGACTGATGTTGATGCGGTCCATTCCCGCGGCGACGAGACGGTCGCAGCGTTCGGCGAGCAGATAACCATTGGTTGTCATAGAGAGATCATGGACGCCCAAGGCCTTCAGGCGGGCGATAAAATCCTCGACGCCCGTACGGACCAGCGGCTCACCCCCCGTGACTCGCACCTTGCGAATGCCCATGCCCACGAGAATCCGCGCCAGCCGCTCGTATTCGTCCCATTCGAGCAAATTGTGGATGGGCATGTGCTTCTCCGGGTCCGCCGAGCGGCAATAAACGCATCGGAAGTTGCAGCGGTCGGTAACCGAGATGCGGAGGTCGGTAATTTGGCGGCCGAATTTGTCCGTAAGAGGCATGATCTCGTTCGATAGCTCAAATCCCGCAAAACATCGCGATCCCGATGGGATGGGGCGGATCGCGCTGGGCTCCAAAATGGAAAAACCCAAATCCACGTTAGGATTTGGGCGACAGGCCACCGCAACCGACTCATCGCGGCAGACATTCCCTTTTCCAAACGGGAGGAGCGAGCGTTTCCGCTAGAACCCTCGGCCCCCCGGTAATGCAGGGGGCGTCGCCTCAGCAGCCCTAGGATTTTTCTCCCGTAGGCTCCAGAGGTCAGAGAACCTATATCCATACTACTCCTTTTGAGAGCCGACCGGGGCGGAAGATTCAGACCGTGCGGCGGGCGAGCAGGCTAGGCGTGGCGGCTGATATTGCGAATCTCCTTGCGATAGTCGGGGGCGTGGATTTCCACGGTGCGGCACATTTCATAAAGGCGCGAGCGGATGCGCTTGCCGACGCGTTCCGTGAGCGAGTCTTCGATCGTGGGCGCGCGCATACCGGCCACGCGCGCGGGCGCGGCTGAATTTGCGGCTGCGTCCGAATCGAGGAAGTTGGTGGTGAGGAGGGTGACGCGCTTTTCGTTGTAGCGCGTGTTCAGGATGTGGCCGACCGTCTCAAGAGCCCAGGGCGACGGCTTGCTCGAACCGATATCGTCGAGAACGAGAACTTCGGTAGCCAGCACCGGCTCGAGGACGCTCATTTCGGTGGATTGGCTGACGGCGTTGTAGCTATCCTGGATCTCCTTGAGCAGCTCGCGGTAATCATAAAAAAGGCCGGTATGGCCGCGCAGAATGATGTTTTTCAGCGCGGCGATGGCCAGGTGCGTCTTGCCAACGCCGCACGGGCCCATCAGGAGCAAGCCGTGCTCGGAGCACACGGGAAATTCCTCGGCGAAGCGCTGGACGACAAGCTTCGCTTGCGCGAGGCTGCGGTTCCACGCATCGAGCTGCTCGCGAGAGACGTGGTCGATTTCATTGTCGGCCTCGAAATTGTCGAAGTCGCAATGCCGATAGCGTTCGGGGACGCGAGCTTTCGCGAGAGCACGCTCGGTGCGGTCGCCCATGGTGCAGTCGCAGGGCACGGCCCAGACCATCTCGGGCTCGCCCTGCGAGGCCCCGGGCCGCGCGGTTTCCACACTCGCAAAAGCCTGCGCGCCTTCCGCTTTTCGTTCGACGACCTTCCAGCCGCTGCCCTGGCAAATAAGACAATCGGGTTGCGCCATGGCGCAAGAGTAAGCTCAGCGCTCGCGGAGCGCAAGCGACGGCGCCTGTGCAAAGTGAATGGGCTTGTGGAAAGCGCGGAAAAAGGATTCGGCGGAAAGAAGCGCATCGGTCGCGCTGCCAATTCGGACTGGAGCCTTCAGCCCGTTGTATTTTCTTTTTCCACGCGGATGGGATGGCGTGGGATGGTGCGAACGATGGCGTTGCGGACCTGGCGCTGGTTCGAGGCCGTGAAATTGCGCGCTACTTCACCGCGCACGAATCGGATGAAGGCTTCCATCTGCGACTGCATTTCCGCCATTTTGTCGCGCATGTTGAGGATGATCTCGATGCCGGCGAGATTAACGCCCAGTTCGCGCGTGAGATTCAGGATCACTTCGAGGCGCTCGAGGTCGGAATCGGTATAAAGCCGGGTATTGCCCTGAGAGCGAGACGGCTTCAGCAGGCCCACGCGCTCATAGAGACGCAGCGTCTGCGGATGCAGATTGTAAAGCTCGGCTACAGCGCTGATCATGTAGCCCGCTTTTGCCTTTTTTCTGGGGCGTGCAGCCATGTCGCCCTCCTTACACCGCCGCGCGCGCGAAGATTTCCTTGCGCGGGTCCTCTGGATCGATCTTGCTGAGTTCGCGCAGCAGGTTGCGCACGCGTTCGTCTTCCGGCTTGGGCACGACGACCTGCACTTCCACAATCTGGTCGCCACGCTTGCCCGGATGGCGGGCCGACGGAGCGCCTTTTTCACGAAGGCGGAGTCTCTTGCCGCTGTTCGTGCCCGGCGGAATGCGCACCTGGGCGCGGCCGTCGATGGTGGGGACTTCCACTTTGGCGCCGAGCGACGCTTCAGCCACCGTGATCGGGACGAGCGTGTACAGATCGTCGCCGCGCCGCTCGAAAAAGGGATGCGGTTCGACATTCATGATGATGTAGAGATCGCCCGGCGGGCCGCCGTGCATGCCGGCGTTTCCGCGTCCGGCGACACGCACGCGCGATCCTGTATGAGCGCCGGGCGGAATGCGCACGTCGAGCGTTTCCATCCGAGGGACGCGGCCTTCACCGCTGCAATTGCGGCACATGGTCTGGAGCTTGCCCGTGCCGCCGCAGCGCGAGCAGGTAATCTGGAAGCGCATCTTGCCGCTGACCTGGGTCACTTGCCCCGAGCCGCCGCAAGTGGGACAAGCCTTTTCATCGCCTGGAGCGACGCCGCTGCCATGACACACGTTGCAAACGTCCAACCGCGTGAAGCTAAGCTTTTTCACGGTGCCGTGCATCGCTTCACCAAAGCCGATATCGATCTGATATTCGAGGTCGCCGCCCGGCTCGCGGTCTCGCGTCGCGTGGGCCGCCTGCGAACCGCGGAAAACCTGGCTGAAGATATCGCGAAAGCTGGCGCCCCCTCCGGCAGCGCCTCCGCCAAAATCGAATCCGCCAAAATCGAAGTGGATGTCCTCGGTAGCGGCGCCGCCATATCCCGTGCCGGAGGACGGCGCTCCGCCCGGACCGGGAACGTTGAAACCGAACTGGTCGTACATCTGGCGTTTTTTTGCGTCCGAAAGGACTTCGTAGGCTTCCTGGATCTGCTTGAACTTTTCCTCGGCGGACTTGTCGCCCGGGTTCAGGTCGGGATGATACTTGCGGGCCAGCTTACGGTAGGCAGCGCGGAGTTCCTTGGCCGGCGCTTTGCGCCCGACGCCCAGCAGTTCGTAGTAATCCTGTTTAGTGGTTGTGTCCATTGGTGGGTGCGGTAGATTCGAGGCCGGGAGCTTGATTCGCCACGACAAGCGCGCTTGCCGCCTGTTGCCGGACTTCGAACCTCACGTCCTCTAAAGTTTTGCCCAGCGCGCATTCCATTCGGCAAGTTCCCGCGCCTCGCGCTCGAGCTCTTCTTTCTTCTGCCGTTGCGTTTCCGAACGGCCGCCCATCGACGCTTCTTTCTGGCTGGCTCGTTCCATCCAGCGGTCGAGCACTCCGACTTTTTGTTCGACACTGGCGGGATCGGACTTAAAACGAAGGAACACGCCCGTGATCTCAACCGAGCGAGGCGGAAAATCCGGCGGCACATCCTGTTGCGCGTCGTAAAAGAGGCGACGCCAGTCCGCGCTGGGGCTGCTGGAAATAGCCACCTGGACCATGAAAACGCCGTCGCGAACCTTCTGCACGGCCTGGGGCGGAGTCGTCCGCCGGATGCCATTCGTCGTCAAATCATTTCCCCTTTACAAAACTCCCGTAGCGAGTCTCCGGGCCGAGGCAATGCCGGGCCGGAAGACGAAACCGCGCGGCAGGAGAGGTTTCAGTTGGGTTTTTTCGATTCGTCCACGTCCACAAACTCAGCATCCACCACATCGCCCTGCCCAGGGGCGTGCCCTGCATTGTCGGCCGGGCCGCCAGCTCCCGGCGCGGCGCCGCTCCCGGAAGCAGGGCCGCCTGCGCTCTCGGCGTTCTGTTGCGCCTTGTACATCGCCTCGGCGATGCTGTGCGAGGCCTTGGTCAAGCTTTCCGCTGCGGCATTCAACCGGTCGACGCCGCCGTCGTTAAGCGCCCGGCGAGCTTCTTCGAGGGCTTCCTCGGCGGTCTTAACGTCCGGCTCGGCAAGCTTGTCCCGATTCTCCTTTATCAACTTCTCCGTCTGATAGACCAGATTGTCGACGCGGTTGCGGACTTCGACCTCGGCGAGCCGCGCCTTGTCTTCAGCGGAGTGAGAATCGGCCTCTTTCTTCATGCGCTCCGCCTCTTCCTTACTGAGGCCGGTCGAGGCAGTGATGGTGATCTTCTGCTCCTTGTTGGTGGCCTTATCTTTCGCGGAGACATTCAAGATGCCGTTCGCGTCGATATCAAAGGTCACCTCGACTTGAGGCACGCCGCGGGGAGCGGGTGGAATTCCAATGAGATGGAATTTTCCGAGCGAGCGATTGCCGCTGGCCACGGGCCGTTCGCCCTGCATTACGTGGATTTCCACCGAGGTCTGGCTGTCCGCTGCGGTGGAAAAGACCTCCGACTTACGCGTTGGGATCGTGGTGTTGCGCGGAATCAGCACGGTCATCACACCGCCGAGAGTTTCCACGCCCAGAGACAGCGGAGTTACGTCGAGCAGCAGGATATCCTTCACTTCGCCGCTCAACACGCCGCCTTGAATGGCTGCACCCACGGCCACCACTTCATCCGGGTTCACACCTTTGTGGCCCTCGCGTCCGAAGAGATCCTTGACCAACTGCTGAATCATCGGCATGCGGGTCTGACCTCCGACCAGCACGACCTCGTTGATCTTGCCGGCGTCCACGCCAGCGTCCTTCATGCACAGTTTGCAGGGCTCGACCGAGCGCCGCACGATGTCGTCCACCATGGCTTCCAGTTTTCCGCGCGTCAGCTTCTTCACAAGATGCTTCGGCCCATTGGCGTCCGCAGTGATGAACGGAAGATTGATTTCGGTTTCAATCGTGGTGGAAAGCTCGATCTTAGCGCGTTCGGCCGCATCGCGGAGGCGTTGCAGAGCCATCTCATTGCCCTTGCCGTGCAGATCAAGACCTTCATCCTTCTTGAACTCCTCGATCAGCCATTCCACGATGCGCTGATCGATGTTATCGCCGCCGAGGTGAGTGTCGCCGTTCGTGGCCTTCACTTCGATCACGCCCTCTCCGACTTCCAGGATAGAAATGTCGAATGTGCCGCCGCCGAAATCGTAAACGGCGATCGTTTCGTCCTTCTTTTTGTCGAGGCCGTAGGCGAGCGCCGCCGCGGTGGGTTCGTTGATGATGCGCTTTACGTCCAGACCGGCGATCTTGCCCGCATCCTTGGTGGCCGTGCGCTGGGCATCGTTGAAGTACGCCGGAACCGTGATGACCGCTTCGGACACTTTCTCGCCGAGGAAGTCTTCGGCGGCATTCTTGAGCTTCTGCAGAATCATCGCGGAGATTTCCGGCGGGCTATATTCCTTGCCGTGCCCCAAGGCTGCGACGTGTTCACCCTGGCGGACGACCTTATAGGGCACCATCTTCATCTCTTCGCTCACTTCGTCGTAGCGGCGGCCCATGAACCGCTTGATGGAGTAAATCGTGTTTTCGGGGTTTGTAATCGCCTGGCGCTTGGCCACCTGCCCGACAAGCCGTTCGCCACTCTTCGTGATTCCGACCACGGACGGAGTGGTTCGCGCCCCTTCTTGGTTTGGAATGACAACTGGTTCGCCGCCCTGCATCACCGCGACCACGGAATTAGTAGTGCCCAGATCGATACCGATGATCTTGCTCATAGAATCCGCTCCTGTAAGTCCAACTAGCTTCAGTTGGGGACAAGCCCGACTGAAGTACCATGATACACATTGAGTGTGTTACTGTCAAGTTTCTTATGTGCCTCCATTACGCAGAATACGAATGACTTAATGTAGGTGCCTCGCCCTTTTCGTCTCCAGGCCAGGCTTTACCTTGCAACAAACCGCACCTGCGGGATTTGACGCAGATTTGAGGTAGAAATGATGGCAGATTGCATCCGGGTTGTT
This sequence comes from Candidatus Acidiferrales bacterium, assembly GCA_035534055.1. Taxonomy (GTDB): domain Bacteria; phylum Acidobacteriota; class Terriglobia; order Acidiferrales; family UBA7541; genus Palsa-295. Next base: position 9,394 of record DATLST010000345.1, read on the forward strand.
GTCTCACCTTTGGATAGTCGATCAATTGGAAGTCTTCGATCTAGAACGCAATTCGCGCTACAATAACCGGCTTGCGTGCGTCTAAACGGGTAAGGAGGCGGCATTGAAATATGAAGCGCAATCTTGGTGTGGCTCCAATACGTTGAACCGTGCGAGGGCACGATGGGCGAAGTCGGCTGCGTGGCCTTTGATATTGGCGTCGGTTCTCGTACTGGGGCTGATCCCACACGCGTCCGCCCGCACAACGCGCAGCGCCGCGAAGGCGACCGAGACAATCCCGGCGCCGATTAAGGCGTACGGGTCCAAGAATGCTCCGATCACACTGGAAGTATTTGCGGATTACGAGTGCCCTTCCTGCGGCAACTTTTACGAAGAGACATTGCGGCCGATGATCAACGATTACGTGGCCGCCGGCAAAGTCTACTTGGTCCACTGTGACTTCCCTCTATCCATGCACAAGTACGGTTATGAGGCGGCGCGCTGGGCGAATGCCGCAGCCATCATCGGAAGATTTGGAGAGGCAGAGGGGGCGCTATACGGTAATCAAAATTACTGGGCGGAATCGGGCAATATCGAGAAGTATATGGCCGCGGCGCTGTCTCCCACAGACCTCAAGAGGGTGGAGAAACTGATGGACGGCTGCGATATGAGCGTGGCGCCAGGCAGCCATACTTGCCCGCTCGATGCGTATATCGAACAGGACCGGGCTCTCGGCAGCCAGATTCCGGTGCAGGCGACACCCACGTTTGTGAT
>DATLST010000346.1:0-13541 GCA_035534055.1 Candidatus Acidiferrales bacterium
AGATTGGTACGACGCTTTCGAGTTTTCCTACGATATGTCGGTTCCAAATGTGGCCCATCTCGAGCCACAGCGGGGCGGCTGCTGCACGGTCATGCCGTACTTCGTTGGCAAGATCCTCGAGTTGCCTCTGACGACGATCCAGGATTATTCCCTGTTTCACATTCTGGGAGACTACTCGATCGATTTGTGGAAACAGCAGATCGATCTCATCATGCAAAGAAACGGCCCGGTCAGCTTCATAACCCATCCTGACTACCTCAGAGAAAAGCGGGCGTAGGGGGTCTCATCTTGCTCGTTTGCGCGCCGAGAAAAAACTGTGGATTACCCTTCCATCCGAATTAAACAATTGGTGGAGAAGTCGCCAGCAGATGCGGCTGGTGCCAGAGGGAGATGACTGACGGATCGGAGGGCCCCGATAGCGGGAGTGCCCGGATCGCATACGCACGGCTCAATAATAATCGTCTTCAATACGTTGTGGATGCTAGACCCTTTGGCTGAGAGAGAGCATTTCACATTTTCTGAGCCCGATATTCCGGGGCCGATTTGATTGTCTCCGAGGGACGCGCACCGGGCACCGCGTACCATCTTTGGAGAAGCGGCAGGAAGTCGAGGTCGCACTCTCCGCCAGCGGGAGTTCAGACATTTGGTTCCCGTGTCCGCGAGTCATTTGATTCGGCCACGGGACAAACTTTATAAGCTTCCCAGGCAAAAGCAATGAGAAGCAATTTTTTGCGGAGGCTCCAAGCGTGGTAAGAATGCGGTTAGCTCAAATCGTTGATTTTGTGAGAACAAACGGATGGGGTTTCTTTTTTAGGGAGGCAGTCTTTTTCGGGCGCACTGCGGTAATTGTTGAGAAAGACTTATCCGAGGTCGTGGAGCGTCCAGAGCCGCTTGCAAGTTTAAAGCTGAAGCTCCTTGAAATTCATAAAAACATGCTCTCTTCAGGCACCTATCGTTTTGCTGTCAAACACAGGCACCTAAAGGCCTTGCGATACCTTAGGCACGGATACGGCGGATTCGCCATAGCCCGGAACAATGTAATCGTTGGTGACATGTGGTACCACGCTTCGGAAGCTACAGACGACCCTTCTCGTTTGCATGCGGACCTTCGACAGTTTGGATTCGAGAGTTGGCGAAGAAGCGATGTATACACGTTCGACATCTTTGTTGCGTCGGCCGAAAGGAAACACGGGGTATCCGCCGCTTTCCAGAATAACGTGATGCTTTCTCTTCGTTCGAAAGGATTTGCAAAGGCGTACGGATTCTACTTCGCCGATAATATTCCAGCTATGTGGTGCACTCGGGTGACGAATAAGTGGAAGGAGCTGCGAACGGCGAGGGTAAGCCGCTTTGTAATATTCACGAGGGTAGCGCCGCTGCTGAAGGATCAAGAAGGCGATTAATGTGTGATCGTCTAGGCCCGAGAATCGCATTCGTTGAGGGAGAAAGGGAGGCTCGACCATGGGAGACCTGTTGGCAAGAGTCCAGGAGGCCTTTAAGTCCGCGTTCGGGATTGATCCCGAGACCGTCACGATCGACACGACGCCAAATGAAATTCCCGCGTGGGATTCTATGGGGCATGTAGCGCTAGCGAGCAGCCTAGAGCGCGCTTTTGGGTTGAGTTTCGACGTGGACGAATTGATGGAGATGGAGGATGTGAAGAAGATCGTCCAGGTTGTTCAACGCAAACTCGGCAAGGCTCAGCATGGGCAAGTTTAAAGAGCGGAACTTCGCGGGTCGCTTGGTCAAGCGGTTGGGTGAGAATTCTCATCTGACTGACGCGGCGACTGGGCAAACGCTTCAGGGTAGAGCCGTTGCTGACTCGATTGTCGGCTTCGCCGCTGGATTTTTGTCGGCTGGTTTCGAGGCAGGTGACCGGGTGCTTATCGGTTGCGGTCTCAATCCGGCAGGTGCGCTGGCATATTTGGGGGCGATGTATGGTGGTTTGGTCCCGGTGCCGGTGGCTGAGCGAGCGCTCACAACCCGGAGGGAGCAATTGTTCGCGAAGGCACAGGCAAAGGCCGTCTGGGTTGCCGAAGGAGCCTGCTGCGATTGGACAAAAAGTAATGGCGTTCCACAGCTCAAGGGAAACTCCGTTGCTCGGCCCGCTCACTCATTACAGCCGGCGCCGTGTGCGGAAGATGACCTCGCAGCCTTGATGCTGACTTCGGGCTCCACGGGCATGCCGCAGCTCGTGAAGGTCAGCCATGGCAATTTGGTTGCAAACACGGAGGCTATCGTCCGAAGCCAGAATTTGGGAAGGGATGAAACGGCTATGCTGATCCTGCCCACGAGCTACTGCTTTGGCGCGAGCATAATGCAGACTCACTTGTATCAGGGAGGTGGAGTCGTGTTCGACTCGCGCTTCATGTTCCCCGACAAGGTGCTGCATGCAATCAACCAGTACGGCTGCACCACGTTCGCCGGTGTCCCAAGCGTTTACAATATCCTGCTCCGGCGCTCGAACCTTAGATCCATCCCCTTGCCAGGTCTGCGGCGCTTCCTCCAAGCGGGTGGCGCGCTGGCCCCCGAAAGGGTAGAGGAGATGCGCGAGATTGCGCCACAGGCTCAGTTCTATGTCATGTATGGCCAGACCGAGGCTACATCCCGCATTTCCTGCCTGCCGCCGGATCGTTTGGGTGAAAAGCTCGGCAGCGTCGGCCTGCCGGTGGACAATCTACTGCTCCGCATCGTGGATGACGAAGGGCGAGAGCTTCCGGACGGGTGCACCGGCGAGATCCAGGTGAAGGGGCCCTCAGTTTGCTCCGGCTATTTCGGCGACGCCGAAGCCACGCAGCGTAAGTTTCGCGATGGGTGGCTCAAGACCGGGGATTTTGGTTGTCGCGATGACGGCGGCTATCTCTGGATCAAGGGGCGCACGAGTGAGTTCATAAAGATTCGCGGTCTGCGTGTGGGTTTTGCCGAAGTGGAAGCAAAGATCGCGACTGTCCCCGGCATATACGAATGCGCTGCCATGGCCGTCGAGCATTCGGAAGCAGGCGAAGCGCTCGCGCTTTTCGTTGTTGCCGACGGCGGAGTAAACGGCATAGCTGAGAGAGTCCGCCGTGCGCTTCCGCCCGAGTGGACATGCGCTTCGGTCAATGTGGTGACAAACTTGCCGAAGACGGCGAACGGCAAAATCGCTCGGTTCGAGTTACAAGCGACGTCATGAGCCAATTGGCAGAAATCGAGTCGGAAATCGCGAGGCTGCTGGCGACGCCTCCTTACGGGCTCGCTCCTGACGAGCGGCACTCGATCCTGCTCAGACTCTGGAAAAAAGAACTCGCTTACGCCTGCGAAAGAAATCCACTATTCCGCAACTACGTGGAGCATTGGCCTAAGGATTTTCGTGTGGCTGACAGAATTGCCGATCTACCTTACTTGCCGGCCGGCATCTTTAAGACAAATCCACCGCTGGCTTTGGTTCACGCCGCCGAGGTCAAGCGCACTCTCACCTCCAGTGCAACTACTGGACAGACGCCGAGCCGCGTAGTTCTGGATGCTGCGACCGCCAGGAGGATGACGAAAGGCGTCGTCACAATCATCCGGGATTTTATCGGACCGGCGCGCAGGCCTTATCTGGTCATCGATATCCCGGAAAGTCTGACGGCGCAAAATGAGCTGGGAGCACGTGGCGCTGCCATTCAGGCTTTGGGATCTTTCGCGACGGAAGTCGCGTGCTGCCTGCGCCGGAATCCGGATGGAGACTCGAGTCTCGATCTGGCGAAGCTTCTAGATTGTGCTGCAAAGTGGAAAGACGCCGAGGTCCTGGTTTATGGATTTACTTATGTGATCTGGACCCACCTTGTTCAGCCGCTTGAACGTCAAGGCATCAGGCTCAAGATGCCCAACGTGCGTGTGCTGCACAGCGGCGGGTGGAAGCGTTTGACGGATCAAGCCGTCACCAAGGATGCGTTCAACCGTGGCGTGGCATCGACTTTTGGCTGCTCCCCGGACCGCGTCACAGATTATTACGGCATGGTCGAGAACGTCGGCGTCGTCTATCCAGATTGTGAGCGGGGTAACAAGCACGTGCCCGCCTTCGCAGAAGTCATTGTGAGGGATCCGTTGACCCTTGCCCCAGTCGAACGCGGGCAGCAGGGTTTGGTGCAGGTCTCGAGTGTGTTGCCGACAAGCTTTCCCGGGTTTCTGGTGCTGACCGAGGATATGGCGGAAATCATCGGATACGACGGGTGCACTTGCGGAAGGCGCGGCACCTATTTTCGCTTTGTGCGGAGGGTGCCAAAGGCGGAGGTTCGCGGCTGTGGCAACCTGGAAACGACCAGCCGCAAAAACGCGCCGGAGATGCAGGCTGCATGAGCGACGTGATCCAGGCAGTCGATTCTCCCGAAGAAATCATTTCGGCAGGTGGGCGGCTACGAGATGTCGCGCAGCAAACCGAGTTCTCGCCAGACGAAGTTCTCGAGGTTTTCGAACGCTGGGCTCTAGCGCTCGATGAGCCAGGATTGCGCGAAGCCCCTGGGGTGGCCTTTCTTCGTCTGTGGCTTAGGCGCAGCACTCTAGAGCCGATATTGCTCCGCGAGCTTGGACTGGATTCGCTTAAGAGTGGTTGGCGGGAAGACGGTCGCGCAAGGCTTCGCCCATTCCCTCTGGGAATAATTGGTCATTGGCCCGCCGGGAACATTGAGATCCAACCGATGCTATCTATGACCTGCGCTTTGCTCGGAGGCAATTGCTGTCTAGTGCGCGTTCCTTCGGATTTGGTTGAGCTGACAGAGGAGATCGCAAAAAAGCTAGTAGAGGTTGATCGAACTGGTGACCTGATGCGCCGCATTTTGATGGTGACCTTCGAGCATTCACGTTCCGACCTGCACGAAGCCATGGCCAAGAGCGTGGACGGTGCCATGATCTGGGGCGGCGCGGAGGCAGTTTCCGAGGTTCGTGCATTACCCTTTCCTCACTGGGCGCGTGTCGTTGTTTTTGGCCCGCGACTGTCCGTCGCGGCGATGGACGCAGGCGCGTGGACTGATCAAACGGAGCGGTCGTCCTGGTGTCGCCGCATCGCACGCGACGTGTGGCAGTTTGACCAGCAAGCCTGTTCATCACCGCAAGCATTATTTCTCGAGTCCCGTGCCGGAGGTGATCCACGTGAGTTCGTCGAGGATCTGAGACGGGCTTTCGAAGAGGAGAACCGGTTGCATCCGCGCCAGTACCTGGATCCAACATTGACTTCGTCGATTTGCCTAGCCCGTGCGTCCTGGCTACTGGAAGACGCTCGGAACCAGGCATGGTTTCCCAATTCGCCGGATTGGACCATCCTGCTTGGGACAGGCGCGGAAATACCCAAACCGACGCAGGGTCGAACGCTCAGTGTGCTTCTGGCGGATGATCTCATGGATGTGATCGGGAGGTTCGATGGGACGGTGCAGACGCTAGGGTTAGGAGTCACAGATGCCCAACAGGAAGAGAGACTGGCCCGGGCCGCCGGGCACCGGGGGGTGGACAGGGTCGTGAAGCTGGGCTCGATGCATGCGTTCAGTTCCCCTTGGGACGGAGCTGATTTGATCCGCCCGATGGTGCGCGTGGTTCGTCATGTGTGTTCGCAGGATTGAGACAAACAGAGGGTCAACATAGATGAAGCAGGCGGAACTCTTTCTGGAGGCCTTGGAGCGCCGCGCGAAGCTGTTCGCGCCCGCTGCACGGGCGACTTTCGAAGTGAACAGGGAACTCTGTTCGTGGTTGCTCGATCCCCTGGCATGTTGGGCCGAAGCAGCGTACGGGCCGAGGGCATTCGACGATGCGGCGCTCGGATATGCGAAGTACTGCCTCGGCGTCGCGGGGGCCCAGCAGGTTTACGAGCGTGCTGGCAGCTACACCCCGGAAAGCATGCCGGAAATAATGTCAGGGGTGTATGAGGATGAGGGCTACATGGTTCCTTACATGTGGGCCGCTATTCTCATCTACGCGTTCTGGCCTTCCATGCTCAATCATATTGCCTTGTTCCGAGATGAATTCTTGAGGCGGTTGCCCCGAAACGCCACCATCCTTGAACTGGCAGCAGGTCACGGCGTCCTGAGCCTTCTGGCCGCCGAGGAGCGATCGGATATTCAGGTCGAAGGTGTGGACATTAGCCCCCCAGCTGTGGCTGTGGCCAATCGCCTGCTCGCCGTATCGGGACACGCTGGTCGCGTAAGGTTTGCAGTTACCGATGCTCTAAAAACTGCTAATTCCAATGGTGATGGAAATTACCAAGGGGTGATATCCGCCATGCTTGCCGAGCACTTGCCTCATCCCGAGCCGCTCTTTCAAGCGATCCCGCAGCAGCTCTCTCCCGAAGGGATAGTGTTCTTCAGCACGGCAATAGAGTCGGCGCAAAGAGACCATGTTTTTGAATACCACCAGGAAAGCCAGCCTCTCCAAATGGCCGAAGCCTCCGGCCTGCGGGTGACTCGGCTTGTCTCCGATGCCAGCACTGTGCCGACTGGCTCACGCTTTCTGCCGCGCGCCGTGGCCATGATTCTGCGACGGCGATGAGCTGAACGCGCGGCGGCGTGCGAGGCCCTGCGTCGTGGACAGGGTGGTTTATCGGGCGACTCGGCATCCCCCATCCCCCAAGTTGAGTCCTAATTCTCCAAGGCTCGCGACGACGAGGCACGAGAATGCGCAGGAGATGAGCAGGGGTCTGCTCGTTAACCAGCTTCACAGGCGCAGCGGTGCCCAAAAATGACAACGCCTTTGATGAATTTTGAGGAAGTCAGAGCAGTTTTAAAGCAAAGGTTTCCCATGATCATGGTCGATAGCGTGATCTCCCTGGAACCGGGTAGGAGCATCCGCACGACCAAGAATGTAACCGGAAACGAGATCCAGTTCCTAGGTCATTTCCCCGAGCACGCCGTAATGCCAGGAACTCTGATTGTGGAGGCCATCGGCCAATCGGCCTCCATTCTTTTTGCCAAGACAACCGGAACTGGAACTCGGGCAGGAGAGTTCCTAGCACTTGGCTCCATCAATGACATGAGATTCCTCGTCCCGGTGGTTCCGGGAAATCGAATGGAGATCGACGTAGAAGTCCTCAAGTTTGTCGAGGATTTGGCGTTCGTGGAAGCAGTGGCGACGGTGGACGGCACAGTGGTGGCGAGGGGTAAACTGGGTTTTGCCAGACGGGATTTCGGAGCTAGCCGCCCGACATACTAACGGGGGCACTTTATAGGTGACAGCCGCCAAATCGCTCGTGGTGCAGCTCAAGCGATTTGCGGCAGAAACAATGCACTTTCCGCTCCCACTGGTTTGCGGGGCTGTCACATATATGATGTTTGAATTGGATGATCCCTGAGCCAGCACACAACTTGTTCGGCGCATTCATTTGGCGGAAACACTGAGTAGAATACGTGCTCGATTCGCCCAGCTCGAACGATCCGCGTGAGGGGTTTCACAGGCCGCATTCCGTCCACCTCACATGTCGGGAGACGCAGCGCATAACGTGAATTCTGCGTCGCTCAGGATCTCGAATGGAAGGTGGAGACGCTCCACCATTTCGCGTTGATATGCGGTCGTCTGCATGCTAAGGCCGAACACGCCGGCCTTGAGTTGCGAAAGCTCCTGATGGTGATCCCGAAAGGTGTACGTCTGCGGAGTGCAGCCACGCGCACCGGGGAATCCCATCCCTGGGGCAGCGGCTTTCCTGGCACTCCGGTCATTGGATAGCAGTAGATTACGGTGCGAGGCACGCTCAGATTCGAAAGATCGACCATTCTGCCCGCTGTTGAGCGAAGGGAGACTTGGGGCATGGGCACGTCGATGAGATGATCTGCCGCGCCGTCATCGGCCGGGCGAGGCAGATCAGAGGGTAGAGGGAAGTCCATCTGTTCCGCCATGCCATGCTCGCCAACGATATTCCGTGAATTACCTTACCACCTTTCGAACCGCTTCAGGAACCTCCGGCGCCACGAAAACCGCCGCGCATATGTCGCCATTGTCAAATTGACCGCATCCAAGTTCGCCGCTCATGGCTGTGATGTCAACTCTCTCGGCCTCAGTGGTACGAGAACTCGGTCCGGTCACCCTCGATGAACTGGAAATCCGCAACCAGGAAAGTCCATCTCGCAAATATTGGTGTGCGACAATTTCAGGATACGTCGGAACGGAAGGCGAAGGTACGCATGCCAGTTTACAAGACTGCACCGCTGCACGATCCCCGATGGGAGAATTTCCTAGGCAGGAGGCATTGCGCATCGATCTTCCACACGACTGGGTGGCTGGAAGCTCTTCGCCGGACTTACGGATATGAGCCAATTGTCTATACGACGTCTCCTCCAGGCAGGGAACTGCGCAATGGAGTCGTCTTTTGTCAGGTTGAAAGCTGGCTGACCGGCCGGCGGCTTGTCTCACTTCCGTTTTCAGATCACTGTGAAACGCTGGTCGATGATCCGGACGAACTTCGATTTATTCTCGGTGCATTGGAGGAGGGAAGTGAGCGGCCGCGGACATGGAATTATATTGAAATGCGTCCGCTTCGCCACCACGAGATCAAAACAAACTTCCACCGATCTACATACGATTACGCGCTACATCGACTCGATCTTGCTCCAAGCCTGAGCCAGCTTTTCGGTGGCTTTCACAAAGACTCGACGCAAAGAAAGATCCGCCGCGCCGAGCGGGAGATGTTGCGTTACGAAGAGGGGTCCTCGGAATCGCTGCTCTCGAGCTTTTATCGGCTGCTCATCGTCGCGCGCCGCCGCCACGGTGTCCCTCCGCAGCCATTGCAATGGTTTCGCAACCTGATCGATTGTTTGGGAGAATCGCTCCAAATTCGTATTGCATTCCAGGGCTCGCGGCCCATCGCAGCCATCCTAACGCTTCGCCATAAAGATACGCTGCTCTATAAGTACGGCTGCTCCGATGCGCAATTTCACAACCTGGGCGGAATGCAGCTGTTGCTCTGGCGGTCGATCGAAGAGGCAAAGAGCGCTGGTTTACGCACATTCGACCTCGGGCGTTCGGACAGCGACAATGCAGGCTTGATTCGCTTCAAAGAGCAGTTGGGCGCGATACGTTCTTCCTTGATTTACTCGAGGTATACGACCTCCATTAAATCACGCGACAACTACAAGCTGCGCGAAGCGCAGTGGAAGCTGCGAATCGCCAAGCGTTTGTTGTCGCACGTTCCCGGCAGGGTTCTTTCGATGGTCGGCGACGTCTTATACAAACACATTGGCTAACCGGATTGTCCACCATTTGGCGCTGTCGTCGATGCCGTGGGGATTCAGCGTCGGCGGAGCAGGGAATTGAGGTGGTGGAAAAACATTTTTACATAAGGAGACATCGCCCGGCGAGACTTGCCTTGGAGTAATATCTAATAGCCTTATTTACACAAGCTTGCATAAGATTTAAACGGCCCGTTGTTTGCACGGATTGGGCGCTAAGGGTAGGTGTCAGATCGAACGCAAAAGGAATGCATGTCCTGTGCAGGCGCACCGATCGTCGACGGAAACTCGCGGACCACGGGACCGGGGATCGGTTTCATTGCCAATGGCTGGAAACGTGATGCTAGAGTCTGCGACTGACGGATCCGCAGCACCAATTGCCGCTCCAGAGAGCGACACCACCGCACGCCTCACGCACATTTGGCAAGAGATGCTTGGCATTGAATCAATCGGCTCCGACCAGAACTACTTCGATCTTGGTGGCGACTCAATCCTGGCTGTTCAACTTTTCATCCGAATCGAACAGGAATTCAACGTTAAATTGCCTTTGGCGGCGCTGTTCGATGCACCCACAATCCGCGAGCTCGCTGAGTTCCTCGAACGAGAAACGTCTGCGACGGGTTGGTCACCGCTCGTGGCCATCCAGCCGGATGGCTCGCGCCCCCCTTTGTTCTGCATTCATGGAGCCGACGGAAACGTCCTTATCTATCGAAACCTTTCGCGCCATCTGGGATCTGACCAGCCATTTTATGGTTTGCAGTGCCGCGGATTGGACGGCAGTTGCCCGCCGCTGACAAGAATCGAGGACATGGCCGCACTGTACATCAAGGAGATTCGCAGGGAGCAGCCGCACGGCCCCTATTTCCTCGGTGGCTATTGCATGGGTGGGACTATCGCGCTCGAGGTGGCTCAGCAACTTCAGGCCGATGGAGAACGAATCGCCTTGCTGGCATTGTTCGACACTACCGACTGGTCTAAGATTCCCGCGCCGTCGTTCTGGGGTAAGAGCTACCGCGCTGCAGAGCGCCTCGTGTTCCACGCGGCCAATTTCTTCCGTCTGGATTCCAAGGGTAAAGCCCAGTTCTTTTCAGAAAAGGTGCGCGCGTTTCGCAATCGGATCCCTGTATGGCGAGGTATCTTGCTCGCAAGGTTTGATCAGCGTTCGCGCGCAAGCATCTCAGAATCCCGCATATCGGGGCGGATCTGGCGGGCAAACGACCTCGCTTGCGTGAATTACGTCCCGAAGCCGTATACCGGCGCGCTCGCAGACTTCCGGCCGATGAAGCAATATAGGATGTCTGACCAGCCAAACGCCAAGTGGGATCGATTGGCGCAAGGCGGCCATGAAGTCGTTGTCCTGCCCGTGTATCCGGCCGGCATGCTTCTCAATCCATTCGTAGAACACCTAGCGCTTGCGCTCAAAAAATCCATCGATGCTGCGATTCGCAGTTGCCAAGTCAGTTAGGGAGTCCGCTCGTTCATGATCGGCGAAGCATTGGAAACGGTTGCGAGCGTGGCCCGCGACAGAAGTGCGAGCGCGACGATCGACGCGCTCACGCCGATTTGGCAGCGCATGCTCGTACGCTCATCAATCTGTCCCGAGGATAATTTCTTCGACCTCGGAGGTAATCCTCCGCTCGCCTGCAAATTGTTTGACGAGATTGCCCAGTTGTGTGGCCGCGAGCTGTCGCCTGTAACAATTTTCCGCGCGCCTACGATCGCCGCCCTTGCTGAGCTTTTGGACCAGCCCGCGACGCCGGTATTCCCGCCAACCGTGTTGCTCAAGGCTGGCGCTGAGCAGCCGCCGATTTTCATCGCACATGGCCTGGGCAGCAGCGTGATGGAATTCTTCGATCTCGTGAAGCACGTTCGAACATCTCGCCCGATTTACGGGCTCCAGTCCGAGGGCACCGATGGTGCGGCACCGCCGTTTGTGCGCATCGAAGGCATGGCCCAATTCCATGTCGATGCAATTAGGAACGCGCAACCGCACGGTCCTTATACCCTGATCGGCTATTCACTCGGGGGTGTGGTCGCGTTTGAAATAGCGCAGCGCCTCTCCGCGAGTGGGGAAGAGGTCGCGTTACTGGCCATGATCGACTCGTACCCCCATGCAGAACCGCTGACCCTTAGGAAGCGCATTCACCTGATTGCCGCCCAGCTCCGCTATCGCGTTTCGGATCTCATGCGCTCTGCGGCATATCGGCCTGTCCCGGTTCCGCTCAATCGCGTTAGGGCGCGGGCGCGTTTGAGCGATTTTCTAGCCTGGACTCGATACCGGCCCCGTTTTTACGATGGAAAAATCACTTTCGTACGAGCCGAGAGCTCGCATTATCCTGATCCGGCCGCAACCTGGTCGCACCTTGCATCCAGTTTCGAAATCGAGACTGTCCCCGGTGATCACCGCGGAATCCTAAGCGCAAACTCCACGAGCTTGGCATTGATACTTACTCGCCATTTGAAAAATGAATTCTGAGAGCAATGATTCGCAGAGCGGTCCGGAGAACGCATTCTCGAGTTGGATCATAAAGACCCTCTCGCCACTTTCGATGTCGAGCACGAGCCAATGCCGCACGATCTGATCTTAAAGGGGGCACGCGTAAAGTGCGGAACAAGAAACTGGCGAGCAACAATGACCGCAACTCGATATTCCGGATGGCCGCGGTCCAAAAAGCGCACAGAGTGCCTTTTTATCGGCCCGGAATAACTTGTCGCAATGAAGTTAGGAAGGAGCAAATCACATGGTTCGAAGCCTGGTAGAAGGGATGATGTTCTTCCGCGATCGAAACACTACATTTTTCAATCCCGAGTCGTTCCCCTGGGTTGCCTCCATAGAGGCCGAGTGGATGGAAATTCGCAAAGAATTGGATTCGCTTCTTGTGCGCCGGGAAGAGATCCCCAATTTCCAGGATATCTCGGACAAGCAGAAAGTTCTGACCGAAGGCGAACAATGGAAAACTTTCTGGCTTTATGCGTACGGCGAAAAGGCCGAAGAGAATTGTGCGCGATGTCCGGAAACCGTGCGGCTGTTGCAGCGTATTCCTGGAATGAAGTCGGCGATGTTCTCGATTCTCGCGCCCAGAAAGCACATTCCCGAGCATCGCGGGATGTATAAAGGAGTGCTGCGCTACCATCTTGGATTGATCATTCCGGGGCCGGAAGGCAGCTGCAGGATTCGAGTAGGAAAGGACGTGCGTTCCTGGCAGGAGGGAAAGAGCCTGATGTTCGACGACAGCCACCCGCACGAAGTCTGGAACGACGTCGATTCATATCGCGTAGTGTTGTTCGTCGACATGCTTCGCCCGACTTTCTTTCCGGCGTCTGTATTGAACCGGATGATTGTCTGGATGATCGCTCGGACACCCAGCATCGCTGGACCGATGGACCGTGTACGGAAGTTTGGCCGTGCCGCCGGGAAACCGGTGAAGGCCGTGCAATAATTGGGCCGCCGGCGGTCTAAGATGGGACAGTTTCTTACGAGAGATCTGGGTGCGCTGCAGCCGAATCGAAGGAGACGTAGCTGTGCTCGAGGATCTCTTGTGGTGACTCCCGAGCGCGCAGTCAGATGAACGGTGCAGAAAGTCTAGTTCGCACGCTCGTCGCCGGCGGGGTCGACACCTGCTTCACGAATCCTGGCACGTCGGAATTGCATATCGTGGCTGCGCTCGACCGCGGGACGGAAATGCGCTGCGTACTGGGTCTTTTTGAAGGCGTTGTCACGGGAGCCGCCGACGGCTATGCGCGTATGGCTGCGAAGCCGGCGTGCACACTTCTTCATCTTGGCCCCGGACTCGCCAACGGCCTCGCCAATCTACATAATGCCCGCCGCGCGCACGTGCCGATCATCAATATCGTCGGCCAGCATGCGACCTTCCACCTGCCTCACGACACACCGCTCACTTCCGACATTGAAGGGATCGCACGGCCCTATTCCAAGTGGTTGCGAACATCGCGCGCTGCGTCTGAGATAGGCCGCGACGCAGCCGAAGCGATCAGCGCCGCACGCACACCCCCAGGCCGCATCGCCACGCTGATTGCTCCTGCGGACGTTGCCTGGAGCGACGGCGGCGCGATTGCGAATCTCCCGGCTTTACCCGCGCCGCGCATGCCCGATGATGCCATCATCGATCGCGTGGCAACGATGCTTCGCTCCGGTTTGCCGACCGGTATCCTGCTTGCCGGGAGCGCCCTTCACGGCAAAGCACTGGCGGCGGCTGGACGCATCGCGGCGTCCACCGGTGCGAAGCTGCTCTCTCCCTATCCCTTCGCGCGCATGGAACGCGGTGCCAGCGCGCCACCAGTCGAACGCATTCCCTACGTCCGCGAGCAAGCCGTTGAACTACTCAAGGAATTTCGCCAGCTAATTCTAGTTGGCGC
>DATLST010000347.1:0-4590 GCA_035534055.1 Candidatus Acidiferrales bacterium
TCGAGGTCCACGGGCTTCTGAATGAAGTCGAACGCACCTTCCTTCATGGCGGTGACCGCTTCTTCGACCGACCCATAGGCGGTGAGCAGGATGACGGGAAGAGTCGGCTCGGCGCGCCGGGCTTCGCGCAGGACATCGAGACCCGAGTTGCCGGGGAGCTTCAGGTCGGAAAGGACGAGCAGGTACCGGCGGTTCCGAACCTTGTCGATCGCCGAATTTCCATCCGGGGCTTCCTCGACCGTGTAGCCCGAGCGCTCGAGCGCCTTGCGAAGCATGGCGCGAACCTCGGCTTTATCTTCGACAAGGAGGATGGGTTCCATCGAGGGGATGTCTAGCGAGCCCAGCCGGAATCGCCGCCCGCTTTGCGGAGCTCGTCCTCGGCATCGTCGATGGCTTGCTGATCGGCCTCGATCTGCTTCTTTTTTGCGTCGATCTTGCCGGTCTTCGCGTTAATGTCAGAGCGGGAATATTCCTGCTGCATGGCCTTGGTGGGATCGTTGTAATACTGCATGTTGAGCACGCCGAGCTCGCGCTGCATAACGCTGAGTTCCTGTTGATCCTGGTCGAGCTTGGCGTGCAATTTGGCAAACCGATCGCGCCAGGTTTTTTCATCGTTGGCGGCAGGCGGTGCGGAGCCGGCGCCTTCGGCAGCTGCGTGAGCCGAGGCCGAGCCAACCGAGGAAATGTTGCCGGCTGTGGGGATATTGTCGTTGGTGAAGACCTTCACGGCCTTGGGCGCCTGTTTCCGTTGTTCTCTGGCTTTGCGGGCCGCGGCCGCCAGGGAATCCTGTTGGGGCGCCGGTTGGGCGGCCGAGGCCTGATCCTGCTGTTTTTGATTTGCGTGCTGATCCGACTGCCGGCACCAGCCGACAACGGGAAAAACGATCATGACCGCCGCAGCCAATCCAAGGCTTCTGCGCATGACTAACACCCCCTACAGGGCGAGGCTAAAACCTCACCCACTATAGTTTAGATGCGAGCGGCTTCCGAGGGAAACAAAGACGGCAAGGGCACCTGCCGCAAAGGTAACCACAGGAGAAATTCGGCGCCGCCAGCAGGCTGGTTACGCGCTTCGATGCTGCCTCCATGCTGGAGAGCGACCTTTTGAACGACCGCGAGCCCCAGGCCGGTGCCTTCCGACTTCGTCGTATAAAAGGGCAGGAAGATTTTCGGGAGATCCTGCTCGGGAACTCCGGGCCCGTTGTCGGCCACGCAAATTCGTTGCCACTTGCGGCCACCGAGCTCTTCGATGGTGCCGCAAACGGCCACACACGGTGATCTGCCGATGTCGCGGGCCGCCTCGGCGGCATTTCTCGTCAGGTTCAGCAAGGCCTGGCGCAGGAGCGCTTCGTCGCCTGGCAGGTCGAGAAACGTGCCTTCGCAGGTAACGGTGCATTGAGGAACGGCCTCGCGCAAATCTTCCGCAACGCGCTCGACGAGCGCGTGCATGGGAACCGTCTCGTAGCAAATCTCCAGGGGTTTGGCAAAGCGCAGGAATTCGGTGACCACGTGAGTGAGAGAGCGGGTCTGGTCGAGAATACGTTCCGCCGATTCGTGAATGTCGCCGGGCTTGGCCTCGCTGCGGATCATCTGCGCGTAGCCGGAAATGGTGGCGAGCGCGTTTTTGAATTCGTGGGCAATGCCGGCGGACATTTCCCCGAGCGCCGCGAGATTTTCTTTCCAACGGATCTGTTTTTGAAGGGCGGTGATCTCCGTCAAATCGCTCATCAGGCAGAGCGCGCCGCTGACTTTGAGTTCGGGAGCGCCGCCGGAGGCGGCGGGAGCAACGCGCAGCGCACTGCGAACGTTGCGATAAATCGGAGAGATGGTCATCCCCAGGCGGCGCACCTCGCCTTCCCGGGTGATGTGTTCCACTTCGCCGCGCTGAAACGTCTTGCCTTCGCGCAGACATGCCGTGAGCATTTCGGTAAGGTCCGAATGCTCGCCCAGGATTTCCTTGTACGAACGATAGCGCAGAGGACGCATGGCCAGTGCGTCTTCGGCGGCCGGGTTTGCAGAGGCGATTGCCCCGGTGGCGTTGACGAGCAAGAGGCCGGTGGGCATGTTGCGGGTTACTTCTTCGGTGAGGCGCTCGGATTCCTGCGCCCGTTCCTGTGCGAGCAGGTGGAGCCGTGCGAGCTCTTTTTCCTGCGCGCGCAACTTTTCGATCACGCCCTGCATGGAGGCGGTCATGAAGGCGGAGGCGCTGTCGGTGCCGGGCTTCAAATCCGTCCAATCGTCCTTGGGATGAGCCATGTCGCGGCGCAGGGCTTTGCGTATGAAAATCACGAAGCCCAAGATGGCCAGGCCGAGAACCACGAATGTGGCGATGGCGTACCCGATTCCCAGAGAGGAAATCGCGGGGGAGTGATGAACGATGGGAACGGGTAATGAGGCGTGTTGAATCATCATCGCACCGTTAGAAGCGACTGATACCAGCTGACGACCGGCGTGCCGAAAAAAACCACCAGGAGCGCGGCCATGCCCAGGAAGGCGCCAAACGGCAGCTCATAATTCGAATCCTTGCGGCGCGCCAGAATGAATGCGATACCCAAGACGCTTCCGAGGAGCGAGCCGGCAAAGATGGTCAGCAGAGTTCGCTTTGCGCCCAGGAATGCGCCTGCCATCAGCATCATTTTGACGTCGCCGAGTCCCATGCCTTCCCGCCCGCGCAGACGAAAATAAGCTTCCGAGACGAGCCAGAGGAACCCGCCCCCCATGGCGGCCCCGAAGAGGGCATCGACGAAGGAAAGCGCAGGGGCAGGAGGATGGAAGGCGAACACACGGTTGGAAATCCAGAGCGCCGTTCCGTCAGTGGGAGTCACAAACAGGCTGAAGAGCAGGCCGAGAGCAAGGCCGGTGTAGTTGACTGCGTCCGGGAGCAGCCGCTCGCGCATATCGGTGCATACCAACACGATCATCAAAGCGGAAAAGACGGCCCATTTGATCGCTTCGAGGGTGAGGCCAAACGTGTGGTACGACCCGAAAAAGAGCACGCCCGTGAACAACTCGACCAGCGGATACATGGCCGAAATCCGCGTTTTGCAGCCGCGACATTTGGCGCGGAGAAGCAGATAGCTCACGATGGGAATATTGTCGTAAGCGCGAATGGGTGCGCCACAATGGGGACAGGCCGAAGCAGGCATCACAATCGACTTGCTCCGGGGTATCCGGATGATGCATACGTTCAGGAAGCTGCCAATAATCAATCCGAATAGAAACGCGAAGACGCCGATCAGCGGTGCGGGGGCCACCCGTCAAATCTGCCACATCCGCCGCAGCCTCTCAAGCTGCCATGGCGAGTATCGTGCCTGAATCCTAACTCACAGGATGAGAGCGCCACACGCGCTTCCGATTCCCGCGTACCGCCGGTTTGAGGCATTCGCAAGGCTCGGATATATTTATAGGGTCATTCATGTCTTCCTGGTTCGAAACGAAAATTCGCCGGTACGAGCACATGCGCTGGGCGCAGGAGCCGAACCGCCGCACGCTCCCATTTTCGTGGGGCCTTGAACACATTGGCGGCAGCCCGAGAGAAGGCGATCCGCGAGATTTTCTGGATCAATTTGCGGAAGAAACGGTGGCGCGGAGCGGCGAGTGGTACGCAGCGGCGCCGGCACGCGATTATGCGCTCGAGGGAGACGTCCTCACGTTTACGAGCGGGATTACGTCTCCCTGGCAGGAGAACAACCGTGTGTATGGGCAGTTATTTCGGGCCCGGCGCAAGGGCCCAGCCGTGGTGGTGCTTGCACAGTGGAACGCGCGCTGGGAGGAGCAGCAGGACGTTTGCCGCTGGCTGAACCGGCTTGGCGTCACGGCAATCAAAATGAGCCTTCCCTATCATGATCGCCGCGCGATTCCAGGGCATCCGCGAGGCGATCACCTCGTGGGACCGAACATTGGGCTGACGCTTCAGGCGAACCGGCAGGCGGTGGTCGACGTGCGTCGCACCCTTCAGTGGCTTGCAGGCGAAGGCTACGACCGACTCGGCATTCTAGGCACCAGCATCGGTTCGTGCATCGGGTTCATCACCATGTGCCATGAGCCTCTTTTGCGCGCTGGCGCGTTCCTGCACGTGGCTACCTACTTTGGCGACGTGGTGGCGAACGGGCTTACCACAATGAACGTCTGGGATCCGCTGCGGGCGAAGATATCGCAAGACGAACTGCGGCGGTATTGGTCGCCCATCAGCCCTTTTCCCTATATCCCAAGATTGGATGGATCGGGCAAGAAAATACTGGCCATCAGCGGGCGCTACGATCCGACGTTCTGGCCGGAGTTCACCGATGCGTTTCTGGAAAGGATTCGTCGCGATGGCGTCCAGTTTCACAGCTTGTCGCTCCCGTGTGGCCATTATTCGTTGGGAACGGCGCCATTCAAGTGGGCTGCGGGATACCGCTTCGGAGTATTTCTATCGCGCGCACTCTCCTGATGACGCGGATGATGGCGCTAGTGGCCTGTCGCAGTGAATTCGTTAGTACGCGATTTTGGGAAAAGAATGGGCCAAATAGCTGGCACCCGCCATTCGTACAGTTGCTCTTGGTTTTTGCGTGTGGCGTCCGCAGTAACACTTTCTCCGCGACAGGCCAC
>DATLST010000348.1:0-4331 GCA_035534055.1 Candidatus Acidiferrales bacterium
GGTAATTGTTTAGCGGGTCGAAACCGCGTTTTTCTTTGGTTTTTGCGCATTTCGCCCGTCGCGGTACACGTTTTGGGGGCCAATATGCGATCCCCATTGCGGCTTTTGACCCAAAAACCTAGCGTTTTCAACAGATGGACCCGCTAAACAATTACGAAAAAAGGAGGACGTTGTCCACGGCGCCCTCCTCTTCTATTTGTTTTTGCCACTGCCTGTGGGTCCCACTGGGCGACGCCGATGGCGTGATGTAATCTCGAAGTACGAACGTAATTTTCACGCGATGACTATTTCTTATTGTGCGAAGGGGTTCTGATGTCTGAGAATAAATGGCCGAAGATTATTAGAATATTTTGTGCAGGAATGGGCGTAGGCGCGGTTATCGCTTTGCCTCCCATCAAGGCAACGACGCGGTACTGCAGTGCAAGTAAACCCGAATCAACCTCGTGAAAGAACAAGATTGCGAGGGACGGCTTGCTGGCGGTGTGAACCCATTCAACCGCGTTCGGAGAAAAGGAAGAGTCAAACGACAATTCTTGCTTGGATTGTGTTAGGGCTTGTAGCTGGTTTCATCGCAAGTGAGTTGGTGAATAAAACTCGGGAAGGCGTACTTCTCGACATCGTTTTGGGAATTGTTGGAGCGGTCGTGGGCGGCTATGTTTTCGCCGCGTTCGGATCGCACAGAGTCACGGGCTTGAACTTGTATAGTTTGCTGGTTGCCGTAGTTGGAGCGGTGGTTCTGCTAGTTGTGTATCACGCTATTCGCGGTACCACACACCCCACAGTCTGAAATGGCGAAAGAAATCGCGGCGTCCAGTGCGTGCCTTGGCGCTGCTTCAACTCGAAAGTTTTATGCAACCTGCAGGCGCATTGATGTTCGTGAAAAATAAGCTACTCAGTGCATCCATTGGTGAGGCGAATACCCGCATCCCGTGAGAATTCCCGGCTTCTAGGCATTATTGCCGCAGCGGTCGTGATCGCCTGCCTATATTTTGCGCGGGTGGTTCTCATACCTTTAGCCTTGGCATTGCTTTTCTCGCTCCTCTTAACTCCTGTAATCGCATTCCTCGAAAAAATTAAGCTGCCTCGCCTCTTGGCGACCCTCCTAGTCGTTGTCTCATTAGTTGGCTTGGCGGGCCTAATTGGCTGGAAAACCTCTCGGCAACTCATCGATTTCACGAATCGGCTGCCTACATATCAGAAGAACCTCGAGGATAAAATCCATGCATTAAGGGGATCAGGAGTTCAAGATTTCAACAAAGCCTCGGCTACCGTTAAAGATTTGGAGAAGGAAATCGCCACGACGGCTTCTGGGGCGGCTCCAGCAAATGAAACCAAAAAAACAGCCGCAACGCCGAGTTCCCCACGGACTCAGTCACAGACCGTGCAAGTAGTTTCGTCCAGTAATCCATTCGAATCCGCAAAGAAACTGTTCGGTCCGTTGGCTACGGCGGCGATCGTCATCGTATTCACCATCTTCATGCTCATGGGCCGGGAGGATCTTCGCAATCGGTTCATCCGCCTGATCGGCGAGGGGCATTTAACGGTCATGACCCAAACGCTGGACGAAGCAACCCGTCGCATCCACCGATACTTGCTCCTGCAATTGATCGTAAACGCGTCTTATGGTCTGGTGATAGGCGTTGCGCTGCACTTTATCGGTATCCCAAATGCCCCGCTCTGGGGTGTCACCGCTGCGATCTTTCGCTTCTTGCCGTATATTGGTCCGCCGATGGCGGCACTGATGCCCATTGCGTTGTCGTTGGCAGTTTTTCCTGCTTGGTCCCACGCCCTGGCGACCGTGACTCTTTATGTTGTCTTGGAATTGTCGGTAGCAAATTTTGTCGAGCCACGTCTCTACGGGGCCCATGTCGGTCTCTCGGCTCTAGCGATTTTGGTGGCAGCGGTATTCTGGACGTTGATTTGGGGGTTTCCAGGGCTGTTGTTATCAACTCCTTTGACGGTTTCCCTCGTTGTCCTGGGGCGTCACGTTCCAAGCTTAGGTTTTCTCAGCATTCTTTTGGGAGACGAGCCGGTGCTCTCGCCCGCGGCACAGTACTACCAACGCCTTCTGGCCACGGACCAAAACGAGGCCAGGCAAATCTTGGAGCAATACCTGAAAGAAAAGCCCTTGGAAGAACTCTACAGCTCAGTCGTAATACCGGCGCTGAGTCTGGCCGAGCAAGATCGGCATCGCAACAAACTTGATGAGGATACTCAGGACTTCATTTATCAGAGTACCCGGGAATTGATCGAAGAATTGGCTGAAACTCCGATGGATCCGACTCCCAATGTAGTAACCGATCAGGAGTCCTCCAAGTGCTCCCAAGGACAGAATGAAGATGCTCGGCGCGTAAGTGTCCTTTGCATTCCAGCTAGAGATACCGCTGATGATGTTGTTGCGTTAATCCTCTCCCAGTTGCTTGAGCGACACGGTTATAGCGCGCGGAGCATTCCGATTGGCACGACACTGGAGATGCTGTCGCACGTTACCGATGCGAAGCCAGATCTCGTATGTATTTCAGCGCTTCCGCCATTCGCTCTAACACACACCAGGGCTCTGTACAGCAAATTGCGTCTTCAATCTCCTGAATTGCACATCGTCATTTGTTTATGGAATTACGACGGCGACGCTCAGAAAATGGCAACTCGGTTCAAACTGGCTCCCGGGGACGCGTTTTTCACGATTCTCCACCAAGTGCTCCAGGGCGTCGCCTTCCGACCTCAAACGCCCAGCGCGTAGGAGCATTGCGAAATGGCCGCGTACGGTTGCGTCAATACTTACGACTTACGCGAAAGCATTCGGGAAGGCTCAGGCGTAAACCGCTTCAGCCGACTCTTGAGGAAGGAGAAGAGACGGGTACGAAGCTAACTTAGTTGGCTGGCCGATCAAGCTGAAAGAACAAGGTACATGAAAGTTCGCAGAGAGGTTCTCAAAAACATGCGCTGGCGGCCCTTGGCCAAGAGTGAACAACTTGGGTTGGGGCGACCAGCGATGGCCATATTGTTGACTGCAAACAGCTAGAATTTGATAGCGTTGGTGGTTGCAGGCGGCTTCGACAGGCAGGCATCCGACGTGCTCGCGCATTAAGGGCGTGTCGGCGCGAGGTTGAAGAAGGGTGAGTTGCAGCAGGGCGATAGTGCTTCAAGACACTGTGCGGACGAGAGGCCACCTTCGGCAACGTTTTGAACCGACAGGCCTCGAAGCTGAACAGCACCAGTGGTGGGTCAAACGGAACAGGCAGGAAACCAGATGGCAGCCGCTTTCAAACTGGCAGGGTTGAGTTGGCGGGAGCTGATTCGCACTACCTGGCGGAAGGCAGCCAACGACAATGTCGTGGACCGTGCCGCCGGGCTGGCCTTCTGGTTCCTCCTGGGTTTTTTCCCTATGCTCTTGTCTGTAACCAGCATAGTTTCGATGATTGGCTCGGCTCCAGGCTCGCAAGGCACGCTGATGAAGTACTTGGGAGAAGTCCTACCTTCTGGTGTTTCCAAACTCGTGCGACAGGTACTGGAGCAGACGACCGGCAGTGGGAGAGTCTGGTTTTCACTGCTATTCGCACTATGGTCCTCCTCATCGGCGACCGCCGGACTTATCGATGGTCTCAACGCCATTTATAATTTGAAAGAAAGTCGACCCTTGTGGAAGTCCCGTCTGATTGCAGTGATCCTGGCGATTGCCATGGGTGTGCTGCTTACCGCCGCATTGGTCATTGTGGTGTACGGTCCCATAATCCTGCGCCCGATCGCGTCCGGTCCGGAAATTCTCTACGTTTGCAGGATCGCACACTGGCCGGCCGCTGCATTGCTGCTTATCTTGACGCTCCTTAGTCTCTACCGTCTCGCCCCGGACATTCAGGAACAGGAATGGAAATGGATGCTTCCGGGGAGCGTCGTCGCGGCGGGAATCTGGATTGCGGCTTCAATCCTGTTCAACGTATACGTTCGTCACTTCAGTGATTTCGGGCTGCTTTACGGGTCGCTCGGCACGCTGGTCATCCTGATGTTCTGGTTCTACTTGACCGGTGCCGCGATTCTGGTCGGCGCAGAAATTAACGCCATCCTGGGAGACGCTGCCGCCGAACGAAGAGTCCCTGGAGCGAAAAAACTTGTCCAGCGTGGGTTGGCTCAGAAACACAACTGAAATCCCGCGCAGCAGTAATCTCGCCTATATTTGAAAAGAGTCTCAAGATGACGAGAGACGCAGGATTTCCCGCGAACTGCTGATTTCCACACAGGAAGGAGGCTGCTGATGGAGACTCCTCAGGTTCTGCTGGACCATTACTTAAAAACTCTGCGATTGCCGACCTTCCTGCGCGAATACGACAAGGTGG
>DATLST010000349.1:0-24330 GCA_035534055.1 Candidatus Acidiferrales bacterium
GCGGAGCGAAAGTATGCGGATGCCGAGGCGCTCGGCCTCGGAGACGTCAATATGATTCAGGCCGGTGGTGGGCGTGGCGATGGCCCTCAGGTGGGGCGCCGCGGCGAAGACTTCGTGGTCGATGTGGTGGCGCAATCGAACCCACAGAACGGTTGCTTGCGTCACTGCGGAAAGAAGGCCGGCACGGTCGAGATCGGCCCAGATCACCCGACCGGCTTCCTGGAGGCGTTTGGCTGCTGGCTGGGAGAAGTTCGAGGATTCGGTGACTAGAATCGTGTCGGGCATTCCGTTACGAACGGGTGGCAACGAGCCGGTGGTGACCGTGTCCCACAACCGTATCCTGCAGCTGCTCGGCCGTCAGGCGTCCCATCTTGTGCTGCTCGATGAGATCGCGGCTCGCAGCGATCACAGTGCGGCAAAGGTTCGCGCAGTGCATCTGGATCATTGCGTTCGTTGGATCCGCGGAATGCCGATATCCGGCTTCCCACATGAGCAGCCTGGTTTCGAGTTCCGCGAGCATAGTGTGCGCGTCGGTCTCATGGTCCAGGCGTGCGGCCGTCCAGCGCCTATGTTGCGGAAAGCCTGCGTCAGACAGCAGTTGCTCGACGCGCTCCTTCGAATAAGTCTCCAAAATCGGAACGAACAGGTCATCGAGCACGGACCTTCGCTTGTTGGCAGCGTATCCTGCATTCTCGACGGCCTCGTCCAGATCATGCTGTCCAACCAAGGCGGCAAACGGCCGCAGCAGATAGTTCAAGGGCCAGAAAACACCGCCGGCGCCATACAGGAGCAGGTACAAGCTCCCTTCCGGTTTCAACACGCGATGAATTTCTCGCAGCCCTCTTTCAACGCTGCGCGTGTGGTGCAACACGCCGCTGCAGCATACGAAATCGAATTCCGCGTCGGGGAACGGCAGTTCGAGCGCGGAGGACTGCTTGAATGTGACGTTCGAATAGGCAAGCCGCTCGCCGCGCTGTGCAGCGTCGGCAAGGCCAGACTCGCTTACATCGACACCCACGACCGATTGGGCTCCCATGAGAGCCATGGCGAACGAATAACGTCCGCCGCCGCAACCGACATCCAGGCATCTCTTGCCCGCGAAGAAGCCGGGAGCTTCGCCGTTGGCAAGCCAGCGGTCTTTGAAAAGCTGGAGCGACTTCACGAAAAGGTCGTCGTCATACTGGGACCAGAGGCCGCCGTAGAGTTGTCCGGTGCGTTGCTCGACCGATGAGATCGGCATGTTCAGTTTTCTCCTTGCGCTCGCAAAATATACTCGGCCATGCGGAGGTCAAATAACGTGTCAATGTTCCGCGCTCTTTCCTCCGGAATAATCCACGCGCGGCAATCGGCGCCCTTCAGGGAATGTCGCTCCATCAAGACCGACCGGCGGGTGAGGTAAATCGACCCTTCGCGAAGGTAGAGCTTCCGCAACTGCTGGCGGGGCTGCCCTTCGAACGCTTCGGCGAATGGAGGGTCGGACACGCGCCCTTCCGCGTCAATGCACTTCATCCGGGCCGGGTGGCGTTCCCCCACATCGACAAAGGACAGCACCGAATCGGCGCCCGACGTTTCAAGCAGGTCGATCGCTCCATCGATGTCTTCCACGCGGCGCAATGGGTTGGTTGGCTGCAAGGTCATGATCGCTTCGTAGGATTCCCCGGCCGCTTCGAGCCTGCGCACAACATCCCGCAGAACCGGGATTGTGGGCGTATCGTCCCGCGCCAACTCAGCGGGGCGAAGGAAGGGGACATCAAGTCCCAACTGCCTGCCGATTTCGGCAATTTCCTGGTCATCGGTCGAGAGAACCGTGCGAGTCAGCCTTTTGCTGGCCAATGCAGCTTCCGCCGTATAAGCGAGCAGCGGCTTACCGAGCAGCGGCACGACGTTCTTCCGCAAGATGCCCTTGGACCCGCCGCGGGCGGTTATGATTCCAAGCACGCGCATGCTGATTGCCTTCATTCCGTTCGTAGATGTAATGCAGCCTCTTTTGCACGTACGGTTCCAGGTTCACGAGCCCCTCGGCGATTCGTGCCGCCACGAGCCCGTCTCCGTATAGCGCGCTGCGCTTATAGGCTCCGTGACTCAACTGCTTGCGAACGGCCCGAAAAACCTGGGCGGTGGTGGGCACGGTGCGCAGAACGTGGGAATCGGTCTCGCGTCCCTCTTGACGATCGCCCACCAGCACAACCGGGGTTCCAAAATATCCGGCGTCTCGGACGAAGCTGCTCGAATTGCCGATGGCGCACGAAACACGCGCCAGCAGGTTCAAATAATGCTCGGGTGAAAGATTGGTGATGGTTCGAAGCCATGTGGGCGCCTCGCGGTCTCGAAACAGCCGAATGGCTTTGCTGATGTGATCGGAACCCGCGTCGATGTTCGGCCAAAGCATCACGGTTTGTATCTTCAACTTTCCAAGAGCCTGCAGAATTTCCTCCACCTGTTCTCGTTCCGTTCCGTAAGAGGTTGTGGTGGGATGGAAGACCACGAGCAAGAACGGCTTGTCGATTTCAATGTTCGCTCCGCTGCCGGTGCCATTGATGGTTTCCGACGTAATGACCGGAACGAGCATCCGGGCGATGTCGCTGCTGGGACAGCCGATTCCAAGAATAGATTCCGGAGCCTCTCCCATGCGCACGAGATAGTTTGCCGACCGCTTCGTGCTCGGAAAATGATAATGGGCCATCTTGGTGATGGCGTGCCGGGCGCTTTCATCGATGGAGCCCGAAACTTCTCCTCCCTGGATGTGCACGATGCAGATATTCATATAGGCGGCAGCCAGCGCGGCGGCAAGGGCTTCGTATCTATCGCCGATCAACATCACCACGTCGGGTTTGAGGCGCTGAAATTCGCTGGCAAATTCCACGACGGCGAAACCCAGCGATTTGGCCATCGTGGCGGGCGTGGAACCCTCCAACTCGATATAGATCTCGCCATCGACGACAAAACCATCGTTCTTCACGTTCTGAACGGGCGTGCCGAAGCGCTCGAGCACCATCGTGCCGGCGGCGATCAATTGAAGTTGCAGTTCGGGACGCCTGGCGACCTCACGCAATACCGGCTTGAGCCGCCCGTAATTGGCGCGATCCACCAGGACGACACAGACTTTTCGCTTCTGTTTGGTTTCCACGTTCGCTCCCGAGAGTTGACGGTTCTGGCTCATATATTTATCCGTGGCATTTTGTGAATGCTTCAAACCACATCCGCGAACTGAGATTCCATTTTGCGAAAATACAGGGCCCCGCCCACCAGAAATACGATCGTCGCCAGCGCCGAGGCCGCGATGACCGGACCCGGGGCTGTTTTCGTTCCAAGCAGAGCCCAGCGAAATCCATCGACCACGCCGACCATCGGGTTCAAGGCATACAGCGTGCGCCAGCGCGCCGGCAAAAGATTCGTCGGATATACGATCGGCGAAGCGAACATCCAGAACTGGACCAGGAACGGCACGACGTAGCGGACATCTCGAAACTTTACGTTGAGCGCGGACAGCCAAAAACCCACACCCACGGCCGTCAACAAGGCGAGCAGAACGAAACAAGGAAGCCAAAGTATATGGATCGTGGGAACGCGCTTGTAATAGGCCATCAAGCCCAGAAGCACGGCGCCGGCAATGGCAAAATCCACGAGCCCCGCGAGCACGGAGGCGAGAGGAATGGCCAGGCGAGGGAAGTACACCTTCGTGATCAGGTTGGCGCTCCCCACAACGCTGTTGGAAGATTGGGTTAAGGATGTCGCAAAAAAGTTCCAGGGCACGAGAGCCGCAAAACTAAAGAGCGGATAAGGAATGCCGTCCGAAGGCACCTTCGCAAGCCGCCCGAAGAAAAGGCTAAAAACGAGCATGGTCAGCAAGGGCTGAAGAATTGCCCATGAAGCTCCCAAGGCGGCCTGCTTGTAGCGAACCTTGACGTCGCGCCAAACCAGGAAGTACAAGAGTTCGCGATACTCCCACAGCTCCTTTAGCTTGAGCGTGGCCCATCCGCGGATGGGCTCAATCCACAGGATCGAAGAGCCGCTGAATTCTTCCGGCTCGAATCGCGTGGCAATTGTTGTGGGGGTTGCGTTCATCGTTGGGATAACCTGTGCGAGACTTTCGGAATATCTATTCTCAGAAGGGAGACATGCAAATCGGCCAGAACAATCTGCATCAACCTTTCAGAATATTTTCAAAATAGGATGTCGCCGCGATGCGCGGCCCAGTTAAGCGGCGTGACGCGCCATTCCGGCAATTGCCTTGCAATCCAGTCGCCGAATTGCGAACAGATCCGCACCGGGTAAGTTGATTCCTGGCTCTGTACACAAAGAGAAGCGGTACCCCAGCTGACGCAGGATCTCGATAACGCCCTTGTTGAAGGAATCTGCTTTCCCATATGGATAGCTAAATGGCCAGACATCCTGGTTCGCGAGATTCTGTTGCATTAGGTCCGAACAGCGCGTGAGATCTTCCGCCAATTCACCATATCGGAGGGTGGCTAAAGGGCTGTGCCGGTGTGAGTGGCCGCCCATGGCCATGCCGGTTCTTTGCATGTCGCGGGCTTCAGCCCAGGAGACATAAAGGTCATCGGCAAAGGCACTCTCTTTTCCAATGTGTTCTTCAAACAGCATTTTGACCGCGCGGTCGCGGATGTCCGGTGAAAGCCGGAAGTTGAAGAGGTATTTAAAGTCGGCTACTTCCGGCGCATCCAGGGGATATGTGCGACGGCTTGCGCCCAAACGCGTTTGCACTTGCATTTGGTCGTCGAAACCCAGGTTCAGGATCGCTTCCATGAACAGATCTCGGTAGGTCTCAAAGCCCAGGCCCGCCATGAGAAAGTGATTCATGTGAACGGGCGCGACCACGCGCTCCTCGAGACACGCGGTAATCAAGAAGAAAATCCCCTGGATGCGTTGCTCCGCGAGGATGGGCGTTACGTTGGCGTAGTGATCTTTCAAGCCGTCGTCGAAGGTCATCAAGCAGAGATCGCGGCGCGGCCGATAGCTTCCGTTCAAAAATTCCAAAGCCGAATTGACGGTCGCCATTTCGAATAAGCCGGGAAGGGTTTTCACCTGTTCGCGGAAGTCGTCGAGCAACATTCCCTTGATTCGCGGAAATCGGGTGCGAGTCAGATCCCGAACATAATGATAGGTAGCTACGTAGAGTTGTGGCGGCTGATTCATTCGACCTGCATCCTTTCGTCTGGATTTCGAGAAGCGTTTCGGAACACTAATTAGGCCGGTCTTGATCGGAATCCGACTTCGTCCAATACCAGGGACAGCTTGTGTCGTCCGCGCAAGGAGCCTTGCCGTCTCTCAAAAAGACCGCGCTCATGATTCCTCCGCCTTTGCCGTCGAGTGGCTGAAACCGGGAAGGGAGGAAGGCGCCATCGGGATGCGCCTCCGAGCCCTGGAACCCCATTTCCTGAAGCCATGTCCGCGTCGGACCGTGATAGCCGTAGTAATCCGCGGCCATGGCGCCCGCCTTATCCAACTCCTCGACGAAAGCGCCGAACAAGGCCTCCGCATTTGCCGGCGAGACCGGCAAGAACTCCACCAGCCGACCAATGCGGTCCACGTCTTTGCGGCCGTACGCCGTTTCGGTGCGAATGGTTTCCAGGCGCCACACAGCGAGTCCGGTGCGGTCTCCCTCCGACACTGTGAGGAACTGATAGTCGAAAACCGGATGGCTCTTGTAGCGCCAGTTCAAATAATCGGAATCGCGGGCGGCTCCGATGGTCTGGGCTGCGTGCGCGGGCCAGTCCTTCCGATCCCAGGTGGACGGGATGCAGTGGCCGACGCGCAGAGGGGCCACCGGAAAGGTGGAAAGTTCGACCTTGGAAACCAAGCTTGCCACGCGGTCGTCGGACCAGTCGGGATAGGCGATTTTCATCGTACACGCCATGCGGTCCGCTTGATGAGGCATGACGAGGAAATGACGCGGAATTTCCGGCAGCACCTGTCCGCGAAGAACGCGGTAGATGGCGACCGTCGCCGGATTGATTCCAAAAGCCACCACGGCGGAAAACTCCGGCCGCCGGAATGAACTGAGCAACTGCAGTGCGGTGGCGCCTTTGCGATAGTCCGGGCGAATGACGTAGTTGACAATCCAAACAGCCTTCGACGCCTTCCCGTATTGATTCAAAGTGAATGGAATGCCGCCCAGAATGCCCACCAGCTCATCACCGTCGACGGCGAGCGAAAAGCTGTAGGCGCCGGCGTCCCAATGGTTGGGACGATGAAAGGTCCAATCGAACAGGGCGCGATTGCGCGTGTAAATGTGCCCCTTGGCCCAGTGCCGATCCAAGAAATCGCTGGCGCGCTGATATTCACCGAGGGTCGCGTATCTAAATTCAACAGCCATTTATGAATCCCCGTTTCCTTTTAATTTTTCCTCGACCAAAGCCACTGTCAGCTCGATGGACAATAATTGTTCGATCTCTTCGGGAGAAAACTGGACGCCGAAGCCGTCTTCGAGCGCCAGCACGAAATTCAAATGGTGAAGAGAATCCCAGCTGCCGACCGTATCAGGCGAGGAGCCTGGTTCGAGGGTCGATTCCGGGACTTGAAACACATCGGCAGCCATGGCTAAAATTTTGCTAAGCACGCGCTTGTTCTGCGCGGTGGGAGTCGTTTGTGACATGCACTCGAATCCATTCTGGGCAAGAGATGTTTTCCGCATCCAGATCCAGACGCCAAAGCGTTGCATCCGTGTCTTTCGTGGCAATCGCCTTGAAGTTGTGAGACGAATACAAAGCTCGAACGGGGCCGTTCTTCTTGGTGGGCACGAACCACCCTTGCAAGAAACGGGCTCCCTGCGCTTTGCTTCTCTCGGCCGCGAAGCGCAGCATAGCCGTCTCGATCCGCCGGCCAATCACCCGGCAGCTCAGCAGGAATGTATCGATGTCACATAGGTCGTTTTCAGTCCGGCTGATCAAAACACCGACGATGCCGTTGTCTCCGAAGCGATCCTTCACCCGAACCGAGAAAACTTCCCAGCCTGGCCGGCCGGCGAATTCCTCGATTTGCGGCTCGGTATAGCGCCGCGTGGTCACGTTGTATTGGTTTGTCTTTTGGGTGAGCTGCGCGACTCTGGCGACCGTCTCAGGCAATACAGGAGCGATCAGGATCTCCTGTTCGAGCGACCGGTAGAAATCTTCCAGCGAAGCGGAGCTGCGAGCCAGCGTCGAACGTTCCTGCCGCTCGTGATACATGCGCGTCAGTTCCCGGTCTTCGGCGGAGAGGGTGAGACGCTCGAAAAAGGGAGAGTCGCGCAGCGCCTTCGCGAAACCTTGCACATGATCCGGAACGTCGATCACTTTGACTTCGGGCATATCCGAACGGACGCGCTCGCGCTCGACCGGATTGTCGTCCAAGAAGGCGACGGCGTCGGCGCCGAGATTCAATTCGGCGGCGATTTCCCGCAGATTCTGCGCCTTATCCTGCCAGTTGATTCGGAAGGCCGCGAAGTGTTCGGGACGGAGCAGCATTTCGGGATGACGCTGCAACGCGGACATTGCTTCGTCATGGTTGTTCTTACTGCAGACCGCCAGCAATATGCCCCGGCGATAGAGATCGAGAATGGCCCGCTGGAGGGCGCGATAAAACGCTCCGGGATATTCCGGGCCCAGCTTGATTCCCTCCATGCCATCTTCGCCAAGGACGCCGCCCCAGAGGGTATTGTCCAGGTCCACCGCCAGGATCTTGCAAACCGTGCCAGTCAAGGGATGAATGAACTTCATCCATTCGGAGACCATGGGCAGAAGGCTGTCGGCTGCAAAGGGCATGCGCATCGTCAGCCACTTGCTTTCGTCGTGCCAGCGCGTTGCGCCATGCCGGGAAACGAGCCCGTCGTAGTCGAGCACATAGACGCCGCGGTGCTCTCGGCAAATTGCCCGCAGCTTCGCATTGGCCTGATCGATAGCTGCAAGCTGCCCGTTTTCTCCCTGCGCATCGAGCACGCCCTGGCTGGCCGGCGGTTTTTCCAGATTGTGAACCACGAGCGAGGCATTGCTGTGATCGCGAAACGCGCGAATCCACGCCGCGAAAGATTCCACCACGCGGTCAATGGCGGCTTGCACTGCCGCGGGAGAAAGATCCGCATAGCCTTCCGAGATTTCCGGCATGACGTCGCGCGTCTGGACGGCCAGCACGACGATGTCGGGGTTGAAGGAGTAGAGCGCGCTGCTCGAATCCAAAATCTCCTGCGCATAGGAATTGAACTGGCCAACCTGGATAGAAGCGTCGATTCCGGAGACTAGGGATGTGCTGCGAAGGATGGGTACGAGCGGCTCAATCGTCATCGAACGCAGAAGACCGATCTTGCAGTGAACCAAGGGGAGACGCTCTTTCATGCGTTCGTAGCAGAAAACCACATAGCCTGCAGCTGCCGGTTTTCCTTCCCTCCGCCACAGCTCACCGAGGCGTGCATGAGCTTCAGTCCAGCGGCCGTCGCCGAGGAACGTTTCAATTTGCGTGCGGAGCGATTTGGATTGGTCGTGTGACATGATCGGCGGGCACGGCCCTCACATTTGGAAGCCGCCACAGACGGGGATTTCCGCGCCCGTGACAAAGTCGCCGGCGCTGGTGCACAGCGCCAAGACGACCGCTGCGATTTCGCTGGGTGACGCGAGCCGTCGCAAGGGCGTTTGCATGGCCTGCACCTTGCGCAGCCGCTCGGAGAGCCCTGCAATCGCCTCCGTTTCCACCAAGCCTGGCGAAACCATATTGACCCGAATGCCCTGTGGCCCGAATTCCGCCGCGAGGCTGCGAGTGAGAGATTGCATCGCGGATTTGGCAAGCAGGAAGCCGCTCCAATTTACCGGCGGCGTGTTCCGCGTGAAGACGGAACCGATATTGATGATGCGCCCGGATTTCCGATCGATCATCCCGGGAATGACCGCCTGGGAGCAGTAAAAAGCCCCTCGAACGTGCACGTCGATCATCGACTGGATTTCGTCCCATGTGGTTTGCATGAACGGACGCGGTTCGGGAAGGCTGCCGGCACTGTTGACGAGAATATCGACGGGGCGATTGAATTCCTGGCACGCTTTTTCGACAGCCGCAGAAACGGAGCTTGGATTGGTGACGTCCGCTTGCATGGGCAAAGCGCGCCCGCCTTTCGATTGAATCGCGGAGCAGAGCTCTTCGGCCGCAGCCGTGTTGCTTCGATAGTTGACCACAACCCTGGCTCCCGCCTGCGCGAGCGCGGCAGCGATGGCCGCTCCAATTCCTCGCGCCCCGCCACTTACGAAGGCCACGCGTTCCGAGATGGGCGCCTCTGCTGCCCGTTGTCGTTCTTCTAATGCCGTTACTGCGCCCTCGCCTTCCATAACCACCTTCCCGTTTTGATTCACTGCCTTTAGCTCAATCCTGATTGTGCGAGATCCCGAAGATTTCTGCGTCACGCGAAGTTTCATCGTGATTTGGTCGCCAATATAAACAGGCGCAGGCCAGCGAAAGTTCTGCTGGCTCCAGAGTGCGCCCGGTCCCGGGCAGTTCATTCCCACCATCGCCGAGGCGTAATTAGCGAGAAGCATTCCATGCACCACACGCCGCTGAAAATGCGTGCGGGCCGCGAATTCCTCATCCATATGGAGTGGGTTGTAATCGCCGCTGAGCTTCGCGAAGGCTTCTAAGTCCTGCGTGGTGATTACCTTGGAAACTTGCGACTCATCTCCCACCTGAATTTTGTCGAAGCCGGCAAATTGGCCGGAAACCGGCGGCGCGAGCAGGTCGTCGCGAACTTCCGGAGAATCTTTCCCTGCCGGAAACATGCAAATGTTTGCTTGGTTCATTCAGGCCTGAGGGAATTGCGCCACGGCTTCTTCAATCAAATCGGCCTCGCGCAGCATTTCCCCGGCGGTGATGGGGCGCCGGAGGCGCCGCCCGATCATCGATTGCAGTCGATCGGCCGGGATGCCGGTGCCGGGCTTCCTGGCCGCGAGACACTCGCGAGTCAATATGGCACCCTCGGGAAGATCCAGTTGCATGACGAGGCTCTTGGTGAAAAGCTCGCGAACTGTGGACATCTCCCCGGCCATCGCGTCCTTGTTCACGCCGTTCATTCTCATTTTCTCGATGAATCGGACACCCTCGGCCAGGGTAGCGAGTTCCTGAGTGGTCACGGAAGCCACCACATCCGGGCCGAAGCATTCCCGGCTCAACGTCACGTGTACTTCCAATACCTCGATTCCGAGCGCCGCGGCAGCGAGCCCGGGGAAAATTGTTCCCGAATGGTCGGAGAGACCCACGGCGCATCCATAACGCTGCCGGTACCGAGAAATCATATTCAGCCCAACTTTTTCCGGGGGGCAAGGGTACAGGGAAGTGCATTGCGAAACGGCGAGCGGGATTCCATGGGCTTGCACCTTGGCGACCGCACCGTCGGTTTCCTCGAGAGAGCTTAATCCCGTGGAAAGCATGATGGGGAGCTGTGTTTCCAGCAAATAATCAAAGAGCGGGGAGTTGGTCACCTCGCCGGAGGCCACTTTCCAGGCTTGAACGCCGATCCGCCGCAGCATTCTCGCCGCTTCGAGGGAGAACGGCGAGCTGAGAAACTCGAGCCCCTTTTCCTCCGCATGACGCTTGAGACCGAGCCACTGTTCCTCGGTAAATTCCATGCGTTTCCAGTATTCGTATCGCGAGGCGTCCTGGAAGCTGAAGCGGATTCGCCAGGGTTCGTTCGGCGTGCTTTCCGCGGCAGCGATGTGGGTCTGGAATTTGACGGCATTGGCTCCGCATCTTGCAATGGCATCAATGTAGGCGTGCGCCGCACCGAGGCTGCCATCGTGAGCTTGCGCCACTTCACCGATGATGGCGCAGCGGGTTGTGTCGAATTGCATCTTCAGGCGCTCACTGCGGTGCTTTTAATTTTGTATTTGCTTAAAACAGATCGCCACTGGACGCTGGGGGTGTATTCCGGAGCGATGGCGCTCAGATGCGTCAGCACCGCGCCCTGGTCCCTTAGGGCGAGCAGCGACCGGAGCTCGGTGATCCATCGTTCCGTTGGTTCGTGCAGCATGTGGGGGCCGCAAAAGATCATGATTTTTTCGTGGCATGTCGGGCGTACTTGATCGCTGGCCGTGGCAAGTTCCTCGTACAGTTTTTCGCCGGGCCTCAAACCGGTAAACCGAATGGGTATTTCCACGTCAGGTTCGTGACCGGAAAGCCGAATCATGTTGCGCGCCAAATCCAGGATTCGGACGGGTTCACCCATGTCGAGCACGAAAACCTCGGAACCCTTGCCCATGGTCGACGCCTGCAAGACGAGTTGCACAGCTTCCGGGATGGTCATGAAGTAGCGCCGCATGTCGGGATGAGTAATGGTTACCGGACCGCCGGCGGCGATTTGCTCCTTGAAAATGGGCACGACGCTGCCGTTGCTTCCCAGTACATTGCCAAAGCGCACGGAGACAAAGCGCGTGGCGCCTCCCTGGCTCGCTTTCGGCATGGAAGAAACCACCAGCTCGGAAACGCGCTTGGTCAAACCCATAATGTTGGTGGGGTTGACGGCTTTGTCGGAGGAAATCATGACGAAAGAGGTGACGCCATTTCGCGCGGAAGCTTGCGCCACATTGTGGAGACCAAGGACGTTATTCGTGACCGCCTCGATCAGACTGTTCTCCATCATCGGCACATGTTTGTATGCGGCCGCATGAAAGATCGAGTTGACTCCATACTGGCAAATGACCTCTTCCATCCGGTCGTAATCACGAATGTCTCCGATGATGGGGCAAACTTTGGCGGAAGGAGCAGTTCGCTTCAACTCCATCTCGATTTTGAATAGGTCGCTTTCGGCCTGGTCCAACGCAATGAGGCATTTCGGCTGGAACTGGACGAGTTGACGGCAGAGTTCCGACCCGATGGAACCTCCCGCACCCGTCACCATGACCGAACGTCCCGCGATCGATTGCTTGATTTTCTCGTGCTCGAGATTTACCGGTTCGCGCCCGAGCAAATCCTCGACTGCAATCTCGCGAATCTGGCTGACTTTTACCCTGCCGCTGAGTAACTCGCCGAGTCCTGGAATCGTCTTGCAGGACACTCCGCTGGCGCGACAGTTTGCCAAAGCCTCGGAAATCTGCCGGCCGGTGGCGGACGGCATGGCGATGACGATTTCGTCGATCCTCGGAGAAGAATGGCGGTAACGGTCAACAATGCGAGCGGCATCGCGACCGCATCCGAGCACGGGGACACCGACCAAGCTCACATTCCGCTTGTGCTCATCGTCATCCAGGAAGCCAATGATGCGGTAATTGAGGCTTGGACTCGACCGGATTTCCCGGACCAGGTTCAAGCCGCCCATGCCTGCGCCATAAATCAGCAAGCCCTTGCTCTGATTCTTCGATGCCACTTCGTACAGCACCATCTCGTGATACAGCCGAACGCCCATGCGGGCGCTAGCCATAGCGATAAAGCAGAGCAGGAAATCGATCAGATACACCGATCGCGGGAAATTCGGGCCTACGAGAAGGGCCGCAAGCACCGTGAACACCGCTGAGCCAATGAGATTGGCGAAGACGAGCTTTACCAGATCCGACAATCCCGAAAAACGCCACCACCCGTGCTCGACGCCGACGATGGAGAAAACAATCATCTTTACGCAGAGAGCGATGACGAGACCCTCGAGCACATGCTTGGTCTCGCCTCGAGGGAACAAGAAATCGAACCGCACCAGGAAGGCCGCCACCAGAGAGAGGGCAACGATAGAGGCCTGCCACAAACGTATAAAGATCAAGCGATGAGCCAGAAAGCATTTTTGCAGAGCGTCTGGCGCCAAGGCCCCGAGATTGGCCGCAACAAGGCGCCGGCGCAGCTTTACCGCAAATCGATCGCTGAATAGGGAGATTCGGAACATGGTTTTTACCGTTCGCATGGATTAGTTCAACTTGAAGTCAAAGACGGCGCTCGCCGAGGTCTCGGTTGGAACGCCGTTCACTCGCGCAGGCTTGTACTTCCGGGCGCGTACTGCGTCGATGGCGGCTTGCCCCAATACGGACGGGCCTTTCACCACGGTGACATTCGATACGTCACCATTGGCGCCGATATTGAAACGGACTTCGACGGAGCCGGAGACGCCTTGTTGCCTTGCCTGCGGCGGATAGACAGGATCGACGTGTGAAATCAATTGGGCTGGTTGGACGATGCCACCTTTTCGCACAGTGTCTAAGACCGGCATCGGAGAAGCCGCCTCCGGCAATGTCCTGGCCATAATCGGCGCCAGCGCGGGCTGCGCCTCGGACGGATTTACGGAGGGTTCCGCACCGGTTACCCGCAGCGCGGCCATCGGGCTCGTGTTGACTGGTTCTGACTTGACTACCGACGGCCGAAGATCTTCTCTTGCCGGAGGTTGATCGATGTGTCTGGCTGGAGTTCGATTGACACGCCGGGCGGCCACAGGTTGATCGAGACCGCCCGCCGGAAGTTGAGCGCTGCGTCTCGATGCGGGTTGATCGATTTGCCTCGTCGAGGGCTGGCTGATGCTTCTTGCTTCCGATAGATCGATGCCCTGCCGCTTGGACGTTTCAGCGGGAAGCGCATTCGGAGGAAGCAATCCGCCCGCAGCCTGTGTCTGGGCAGTGACAGGCGCCGGAGCTGAATCAAGCGAAGGATCTAACCCCGGCGGCACGATTTGAGCATCCGGCAGCGGAGGAACGTCGGATGTTCCCGACGGAGATAGCTGCGACGGCAGCCCGCCGAGAATCCGTACGGATTCACTAACAGGTCCTGGCGAATCAGCACTTTCGATTTCGAGTCTCAGGACCACATTATTGCTAAGGGGCGAATAAACGATGTTTCCGCCGCGCAGGTCGGATTCATCGAGATTCACATTCTTATGGAGCGTGCCGTCGGTAATCTCCAGATGCCCGCTGGTGGCTTTGAGAAAAACAGGCGAGGTTGTATCCCATTTTAGCCGCCAATCGGTTCCCAGCCTTTCGAGCTTGAGCCCCAGGTCTGAGTTGGTCGAGGAGTCCGAACCATCCGCGGTCAATGTGCTCGGGGCACTTGGGCCACTATCGTTACGAAGCTGAAGGTATCCTGCAATTAACAGCACTAAAACCGCGGCGGCCGCAAGCAGTCGATAAAAATTGTTGAAGTAGGGAAGCAGTTTAGGAAGCTTCCAGCCTGTCTCTTCGGCCCCCTCCGTGTCTCGAATGAAAACATCCTGGGGGATATTGGAAGGGCGAGCTGCTTGGGATGTTCGTGGCGGATCCGCTGCCGCCATTTTTGAAATCTCGCCGCGATTGAAAGCGATGGCCGGGGATTGGTACACCACTTCGCCGTCCCGCGCCAGGTAGAGCACCGCTTTGCTAATCCGGTCGGACCGAGGCTCGATAAGAATAAACACTCGGTCCGGCTCCTCAATCGTTGCAGGTGATAACGATTCCCCATTTCTGGGGAGTCGGGATGTGTCAGATCCTGCTCCGGCAGCAGTCTGCGATGCCGGCAGAGCGGCGCTTTCCGCAACCGATGGAACACGGCGGCCCGTAGATTCCGCGCCGCCAGTTTGGGGGATGATCGTTTCCGGGTCGTTTCCCGGTCCGACGCTGGCTCGGATCGCTATCAGATCGTCCTCGTTGAGGACCGCTTCCTGATCCGCGCAGGTGCGGTACAGCCCAATGATGGACATCCGGCTTTTGCCCGGACGCCAGCGATCGAGCATCAATCTCACCCGCTCGCTGTCGCCAAAGGGGCAATCCACAGCGCCACGCTCCGGTGTCGCTGCGGCGTAATGCTCGATGGTCATCGTGAGTTCACGCGCGCGATCGAAACGACCGAGGAGAACGCCCGCGGCGTATTTGCGTCCCGCGCGGAGGGCATCGCGCTCCATCAACTCAATGATGTTCAAATGAAGGTTCACACCCAGCGATTCTCCGGGAATTTCCCAACGGAAGAACGCTCCTGCAGCCCTAGCTGCCGGGGAGTTTGCGATGTTCGGTTGCGCGTTCACGAAGTTAGAGAGTGGCTCTATTTCCGGAGGACAAGTGCGGCACGAAGCGCCGGTCTAAGAATCGATTGCACGGGTCATATCTCAATGTGGCCTGCAGGCTCGCATTTCAAAAACGCGTGAGAATCACATACGGGCTGGTCCCAACGGTGGCCGCGGTAAAACTCTGGAAATAGGTCTTAACGGAGCTGGTGGGTACGACCAGAATGTCGCCCGCGGTCAAGAGCCGGTCCTCCGCTTTGCCCTTCATCACTTTCTTCAAATCAATCGAGGCGAACCGCTTGTAGATACCCTGGGGGTCCAGCCGCATGATCTCGGTCTTGCCCGGAGCCGCAGTTTTGGTAAGGCCACCGGATGCCGCCAGAACCTGCATCACCGAGACTGCGCTTTGAGTCACCAATTCGATGGCGCCCGGGCGATTGACCTCTCCAATGATGTAAACCAGGCGGTGTTGGGTCAGGACGGAAACAACATCATGGGGCTGCATCGGAAGGTTCGAGGCTTCCGTGCTTGGATCGGTGACGTCTCGAATGGTCAACTCGATGCTGCTGTGCCGCCCATCCGCATCGGTCTGAGCCCCAGGCAAGGGAATCGTGCCGTACTTTATTTCCCGGGTGACGATCAGAGTGGGGCCCGGCGCGTCCAATCCACCGGCCATTTGCAGCAGCCCCAGGAGCGTGGTTGGACCGTCCAGTTGCAGCGTTCCCGGCCTATGCACACCACCGGCGACCGTGACTGGCCGGCTTCGGAACTCGGAAACGTAAACCGTAACTTCCGGATCACGGACGAACTTGCCCAATTTCTCCGTTAATTCCTGCTGAAGCTGATC
The DNA here is from genome assembly GCA_035534055.1 of Candidatus Acidiferrales bacterium. Taxonomy (GTDB): domain Bacteria; phylum Acidobacteriota; class Terriglobia; order Acidiferrales; family UBA7541; genus Palsa-295. The sequence continues at coordinate 15,750 of DATLST010000349.1, forward strand.
GGATGTCAACCCCGCGGCATGAACTTTGCCGACCAGGGGAAGGTCGAGGTCGCCAGTGCTTGTCACGCGCCATTGCTTGCTGATCTCGTCGGAATCCAACGCCGTGATCGTGACGGAATCATTGGGACCGATGACAATGGTTGATGCGGAAGTCTTCGCACCGTTTTGTGCAGCGATGCCCGAGGTGATGGCAGGGCACAACAGCAAAAACAGAGAAAGCAGCGCAATTGTTTTGGTTGTCATCTTGTCCGTCCTTGTGCGGCCCGGAGGCGTGTGTCGTGCATCCAGGAGTTGGTGACGGCAAGCGTTCGCTTTCTGAACTGGCATGCAATTTCACGCACGGATCGCGCCACGTAGTGAACTTCTTCCTCCGTCATCGAGGGATACAGGGGCAGAGAGACCAATCGAGGATAAAGCTCCAGGCAACGCGGGCATTGATTTTCGGGCAAGGCCGCCCATTTCTTGAAGAAAGGATGCAACTGGATGGGAATGAAGTGCACGCTCGCGCCAATGTTTCTGTTCTTCAATTCCGAAATGAACCGGGACCGATCGATGGTCAGCGTGTCCAGATTGAGCCGAAGAGCGTACAGGTGCCAGGCATGCCGGCCATTGCGAGTGGCTTCCGGCAAGTCTATTTCCTCGATGTCGCCGAGGGCTTCGTGAAAGAGCTTCGCGTAGTGAGTGCGCTGCTCGATGAACCGCTCCAATTTGCGCAGTTGATGTATCCCGATGGCGGATTGAATGTCGCTGAGGTTGTACTTGAAGCCTTCTTCCAGCACTTCGTAATACCAACTGCCGTCCTCGCGATAGCGGTTCCAGGCGTCCTTGCTGATTCCGTGCAGGGAGAGCATTTTAATGCGGCCTGCCAGAGCCTTGTTATTGACCGCCACCATGCCGCCTTCGCCTGTAGTCACGTTTTTCGTGGCGTAGAAACTGAAGCACACCGCGTCGCTCGGGAATTCCGCCGCTCCCAGCGCTTTGCCGCGGTATAGCGTGCCGGCGGCATGCGCGGCGTCCTCGACGACGAACAGGTGATGTTTCTTAGCAAGACGCCAGATCGCGTCCATGTCACAGGGCGCACCGGCGAGATGAACCGGGATTATCGCCTTGGTGCGCGGTGTGATCCGTTCGGCGATCGAAGCCGGATCGATATTGCCGTCGGGGCCCACATCAGCTAGAACGGGCGTCGCTCCAACATGCAGGATGACGCTGACGGTTGCACAGAACGTTAGCGGCGTGGTGATGACTTCATCGCCGGGACCGATGCCGAGGGCGGCGAGGGCTACGTGGAGAGCGGCAGTTCCCGAGCTTACCGCCAGCGCGTGGCGAGCCCCGATATACTCTTGAAATTCTTTCTCGAACTGCACGGTTCGCTCGCCGGTCGTCAACCAGCCCGACCGAAGCGTACTGACCACCTCTCCGATCTCGGCGTCGTCGATTTCGGGGCGGTTGAACGGTATGAAAGAGTGTTGTGGATTCATTTGCGATCTTTCGGGATCAGACTCCTCTCTCCTTGCTGCCGCTTGCTCCAGGAAACATCGCACAGCGGGCGGTCCGAACAATCACTTTGAAGTCAAGCCACGGCGTGCGCTTATTCAAGTAAGCGAGGTTTAGCGCCAGCTTGGCCGGCAATACGCTTTCCTGATAAAAGCGAATCGGATCGGCGGCTTTCGCGAGCAACTCTTCTTCATTGCGATAGGCGATTGAAGCGGGATCGGTGATTCCGGGACGAACCCGCAGCACCGATTGCCATAGAGGACTGGAATCGACGAACTGAGGGACTTCTGGGCGCGGGCCCACAAGACTCATGTCCCCTCTGACAACGTTCCAGAGCTGTGGCAGCTCATCCAACTTGAATTCGCGAAGAAATTTGCCTACGCGCGTGATTCGAGCATCGCCCCTGGCCGTGATGGGAGGCCCTGCCTTTCCCTGGCGCATCGTGCGGAACTTTAACAGGCGGAACAGTATTCCATTGCGGCCTACCCGCTCCTGGGTGAACAGGACCGGTGAACCGCTTTCTATCAGGATGGCTGCGGCGATCATCAGGAGGAACGGCGAAACAACAAAAAGAAGGAGCGCAGACACGCAGGAACTCAGTACTTGGCCGTTGCTCGGGGAACTTGCCTCCGACAGTGCGCGCTCATGGGCGTCGGAGCTTGCCGTAGGCTTGAGTAGCAAATTATTCATGAACGGAAGAACAACGAGCAACTAAGCTTAGTCGTGCGAATAGTATTCGTAGGCCCCGTAGCCGTATCGGTTCATGTTCCGAAGGTCCCACGCGTTCAAGATGGTGCCGAGCAGGGGTATGCCGTCATCGGTCAAACGGCGTTTGGCGGCTAAGGCGGCGTCCCGGTCTGTTTTCCCGGCGCGGCAGATGAGGATCGCGGCATCGACGAGGCGTCCCAAAATTCGCGCGTCTGGAATCTGCAACATGGGCGGCGTGTCAATCAGGACGTGGTCGAAGTCGCATCGCAGGCGCTGCAGGAGCTCCAACATCCGGCTCGAATAGAGAAGATTGGTGATGCTGGTGGTGCGTGGACCGCTGGTGAGTACATTGAGGCCCGGAATTTCGGTTCGTTGCACCAGCGCTTCCAGCGGGCTGTCGCGCAGCGAGCTGTTTTCACGCAACAGGTCGCTGAGCCCCCACGTGTTGGTCAGGTTAAACACGTCGTTCAATCGGGGTTTGCGAATGTCGGCGTCGATGAGCAGCACTCGCTGATTAATTTCGGCCAGCGCGATTCCCAGGTTGCTCACCACAGTCGTTTTGCCTTCGCCGCGAGTCGCACTGCTGACGAGGATAATGCGCGGGGCCGCTCCGTTCTCAGCCGAATGAAGAATAGAAGCCAGCGCGCTTCGGAAGGAATCCGCGAGACCGGAAGATTTGTCTCGCCACGTCACCAATTCGACGGTCCCTCCGGGCGGGTTCTGCTCGGCCGGGATCGCTCCAGAGGAAGAGGCTGCCAAGGGCGGTCTTACATGAGCATTGCCGGTAAGCAGATGCCCCGAAGGGATCACGCCAAGCTCCGGCACTTTCAAATGGACGGAAGCTTCTCCAGGGCCCTTGAACGTGCGATCGAGGCTTTCTCTCATAAAAACGATGACCATTCCCGACAAGAGTCCCGACAATGAACCCAAGAGGAGATTCCAGGTTACGTTTGGCTTATAGGGCAGCAGGGGCGCTACGGCGGTGTCTATAATTCGCACGTTGCTGCCGCGCATGGCCGTTGCAACATCCGCCTCTCTCGCCTTTTGCAGCAGGGAATCGTAGAGCTGGCGGTTGGTGTCTACATCGCGCTCCAGGATGTTGTAGTTGACTGTCTTTTGGGTCTGATTAGAGACGACCTGCACCTGTTGACGATAGGCGTTGCTGAGGAGCCGTTCCCTCATCAAGGCAGCCTGATACTCGCTCCGAATGCGCACCAGGATATTGCTGCGCTCCTCTTTGAAGGTTTGTTCCAGCTGATCGATCTGAGCTTGAATGCGCTTTACCTTGGGATGCGCAGGGGTGTATTCAGAACTCAACTCCGCGAGCTGCCGCCGGAGATCAGCCAGCTGCGCTTGATATTCATTGAGCCGTGCGTTGTCGATCACCTGCGGCACGGCGTCCGCCGGTGTGGAAACCGCAATTTGGTACGCGGATTGTTTTGCGATCCGGTCCGCCTGGGCCTCGGAGAGTTCCTCCTGGAGTTGTTTGAGTTTGTCCTGATCGGAGCTTTCCTTGTCTCCCGTAAATGTCAGGTCGGACGCACGTCCATATGCTTGCAATTGGTCTTCGGAAGACTGAAGCTTTGCTCGAGTGTCATCCAATTGCTGACTCAGCCATTGGCGGGCGTGGTTAATCGCGTCCCATCGTGCCTGCAAATTCGAATCAATATATTCATTGGCGAGAGCGTTGGCATAGGTTGCTGACACGCGCGGGTTTGTCGAATCACAGAGGATTTGGACGATACGAGTACCCGCGTCAATGGAAACATCCACCTTGACCGGAGGCAGAACTGCCGCGCCTGCCGATGCCTGCCTGGGCGCCATTCCGAACAAGCCACGCAGCCAATCAAGCCGGCCGTGATCTTGCCAGCCAGCTTGGAATTTTTCATGAGCGATTCTGGTGCGCGTTCGCTCTTGGAGGGTGCGGCTTTTCAGTATTTCGGCCTGGGTTGGGAGATAGGATTCGGGAGAAACGGCTGCGGCCCCATCCTGCAAGTCGGCCATCGGAATGGCGACCGCGCTTTCACTGGGATTTTGAATTTCAAGTGACACATGCGCCTGGTATATGGGGGTTTCTCGGGCGCTAAAAAGCAAGCCACCAAAGGCGCCTACGAGAATCAGCGTGACAATCCAAGGCATGCCTTGGCGAATCATCCGCCATACTTCGACGGGCGCTTGCTCCCGATCCCCCCAGCTGGAATTGGAATCGATAGGCTCCAAATAGAGCATCCGTGGAGCCGCACCGCGGTTCCCATTCGGATGCACAATGATTTCGTTCCCGGGTGTCTTATCAGAGCCTTGCACGAGAAGTTTGAGTGTCCTCTGTCGGCGTGGTCCGCTAGACAGACTTCGTTAGTTGTTAAGCTTGAGATGCGTAATGAGTTGGATCAGCCCTGAAGTGCATCGCCGGAGCCGAAGTCCGAACCACTCACGGTAGGAATGCTCGCGTTACACGGCGCCACCCAATTTTCCGGAACTTCGACCGCAACTGCGCGCTGCAGTAACTGTACGCCCAAGATGAGATGATTGGCTCCCTTGAATCGCAGGAGCACCCCCTCCAAGCCGCGGAGCGACCCTTCCTCAATACGAACTGACCGGCCAACTTCCAGACGCGGCCATGGCTCAATTTTCTGGCCGGAATTTACCGCAATTCGGATACCCTCTATCTCATCCGCATCAACGGGAAGAGGCGTCCGCCCTTGACCCACAATTAAAGCGACACCTGGCGTCGAGAGAATCGGAACCCTGTCCTGGACCGAGAAACGACAAAAAAGATAGCCGGAAAACAAGGGTAACTGCATTATTTTGATGCGATCCGACCAACGCCGCCGCGACCAATACAAGGGGAGAAATTCCTCAAAGCCCTTATGGCGTAGCGTTTCTGAGACCATCTTTTCGCATCGCGACTTAACCCTGATAGCAAACCAGGAGAGATTTGAGGTAGACAAAAGGGCTCCCTATTTTGAGTCCAAGTTACTTCTCTGCGCGATGCTTGAGACGTATCTGGCCTACAACAAAAGTTCTTTTCACGGACTAAAGCATTTTTAACGATTTAATTCATCCATAGAACCGCTGAGCTATCTGCTTTGCTCTGAAAATTAGGCAAGCTCACGCCCCTTGACTCACATATCAATCGACAATCACCCCGCGCACACCACTGCCGTTTCAATTTGAGCGGCGTATGTGCCGAATGCACAAATCAAATATGCACCTAGCGTGCCAGGTTTAAGTGGTTTCTCTTCAATCTTGTCCACATCTTCCTGCGCAAAACATTTCCCACGAAGGAGAATCATTTCCTGTGCTTCCAGAAAGCTAAAGGCGCTCTTTGAATGCGGAACTGGCTTTGTTTTCTTGTCGTTCTCGGAGGATGCCATTTTTTGTCTTTGGCCCGAGGATGCCCGGCATTGACGGAAAAGTTAATGGATTCCGACCGAAGACTGGGATGGCCGATGATCAGAGTGTGGTCAAGTCCTTCCGGTACAATGCGTGCCGGGCAAGGGAAGCGATCCATTGGATAGCTTTTCGATCAGCTCTTGGTCCGCCGGCAAGAAATTGAGTTCGGCCAGTGACTGCGGATGACGCCACTCGATCTGTTCGAATACGCGATTCTGCATCCGATCCGTGTTGGCAACGGCGGTGAAGAAAACCAGCTCGATAGGCTCGTTCATTTCGGCATATTGGTGGCGCGTCCGAAAAATCTCTGGACCGATTCGCGCGGAGACGCCCAGTTCCTCGCGCAGTTCGCGCGCGAGCGCTTCTTGGAGGGTTTCTGCTGATTTCTTCTTCCCGCCTGGAAATTCCCACATCAGCTCGAATGCCGCGCCGCGTCGGCGCTGGCATACCAGCAGCTTGCCATTTGATTCGATCAGAGCTGCCACGACCGTCAACATCGCAGCTTCTTCTTTCTAGGGGACTGTTCCGGATGCAGGGCCCTAAAGAGCGCCCAGGCTCCTTGGACAAGCGGCGGGCCCGGTGTATTGAGCCATTCGTCGCGGACCACCACTACGCGGCCGGACTTGACCGCGGGAACGTCTTTCCAGAGCGGATTGCGCAGCGCCACCTCGGCTTTTGCGCGATCGCCGGTGGCCGTCCATGCGAGGACGATCACGTCTGGTTTCGCTCGAGCCACCTCTTTATCGGTAATGCGGATACCGGCAGGAACTCTCATCCTTCCGCCAGCGATTTGCGCGATCTCAGCCACCCACGGAGGAGAACTGATCCGTGGATTTGACCACGCTTCGCAATACACGCTGGGTTTCGGCTGGTTCTGAAACGTTGCAACTCGGTGTGCCACAGCCCGAAAACCCCGCCGCATATCGCGAATGAGATGCTCGGCGGGCACACGACGATTCGCGACGAGGCCGAGAAGGCGAATGTCATTTTCTATATCGGCAATCGACCGGGGATTAAGCGCCAGAAATGCGACCGGCTGTTCGAGGATTCGAGCGATCGTTTCCGCCGCGAAGGGGACTGATCCGATCAGCAGCGTTGGCCGGAGGCGAATCACTTCGGCGATGTCCAGCTTCCAGCAGTCGCCGACCTGGGGAAGTTTTCCGACTCGGGCAACTTCTTTACACCATTTGCTGACGCCCGCCAGGACATGACGAGCGCCAAGCGCCAACAATATGGAGGTAACGCTGGGCGCCAGGGAGACGATTCGTTGTTGTGATGGCATTTCTCTTTTCGCCAGATCCCGCGCGCTACATTCTATCGATTGCGACGGTCGTTTTGTAGCGGCCGCGCCTTGGTCCGCCTATTGGCCATGGACCACGCGTCACAAAGGTCCACTTTACTCTCTCCTCGCGAAAGGGGGAGATACCCTGCCTCTCTGTCTGACAACGCAGTAGCCGCAACAATTGCGATTGCATTCACCGCTGGCGGCGCATGCAAATGCACGAAGACAACTCCGGCGATGAAGACAGCCGGGGCCATCGAGACACCGACGAACGCCAGGGCATCACCCTATTACTGGGTTGTTAGAAACCGCGAAGGTGAACTTGGCACGCAAAATGAAAATGCGCCGGGGAGCGGTGCTCCCCGACGCATATTGTGATTCGAACTGCGCCCGAGCTACTGGGCCGCTTCGACCTTCTTCAGCGAGGGCCTAGCCACTTGCCAGATCAGGCCGGAATCGTCAGCACCATGAGGGAAGAACTGCGCCGACTTCTTCCCAGAAGGCAGGAGCACGATATCGGCTCGGCGGTTATAGGCCAGCCAATCCGCGCGTTTGTTGCGGAGGCGAGCCTTTGGCGGCGTTTGTGGGTTGGTGGTTTCGAGTTGGGCCACTTCGTCCCGCGCCATGGGGCGTTCCTTGCCGTATGCGGCGGTTTCGACTTTGTCGGCCGAGATACCCTGATCGACAAGATATTGCTTGATGCGTTCGACGCGACGCTCGCTGAGATCCTGGTTAAACGGCTTGGACCCGCGCACATCCGCGTACGCTTCGATGGACAACTTTGCATCCGGATCGTATTCGAGATACTTCTTGAATCCGGCAGCCAGCGTGGCCAGATCCAGTTGCTGGCTCTTGACCAGCCCGACCTGTGGATCTTTCTTGTCGGGATAATCCGTGGGATAGAAGACGCTCTGCAGGGTCACGGTGGGGATGGGTTCTACCGTGCCGGTGATGTGCAACGAGGCCGTTTGAGTTGAGGTACCGCCGCAAACGTTTGTTGCGCTGAGCGTATAGCTCTTGTTTTCGTCGATGGTGCGAGCCGGCTGGCCTTCGGGAACCTGCGTCGTATCCGCTGGTTCCGGCTTGACGGTCTGGTTGCCGCTGGCATCGACCTTGTTGCCGTCTAGTGTAACGTTATTCGCGTTGGAGGTCTGCCACGTGAGCGTCGAGGAATCCTGTGTGAGAACCTTCTCGCCGATCTTGCGGTAGTGCAGGTCCGTGGGATTTGCCGACAGGCTCGCCTGTACCTTGGTGTTGACGTTCACCGCGCCAGTTCCCTTTACGATTCCACCAGGACCTGTTGCGCTGAAGTCATAGGTAGTCGTAGCGTGCGGGGAAACGGATTGGCTGCCGCTGGGCTGAACCTCGCCAATTCCGCTGATATTGGCATCGACGGCATCCGTGCTCTGCCAGTTCAAAGTCGAAGACTGGCCGCAATCGATGTTGGCAGTCGAAACGCTGAAATTGCCCGTTACGGGAGCGACAGCTACTTGCGCGCTGGCCATGCCGACCTTGAATCGGGCCACATCTTTCAGCTTTTCGCCCCGCTTCCAGTCGACGGTCTTCTGCCGTCCGTTTTTGTTGAGATAAACGACCACTTTCTTATTGGCCACGACGTTCACATCGCCGGACCAGATCGTCTTTCCCTGATGCGTCACGGTGAGGTGATGCGTGCCAGGTGGGAGAAGCAAATTTTGGTGC